>CAZNCO010000585.1:0-3431 GCA_964571345.1 uncultured Ohtaekwangia sp. | reverse complement strand
CATGACGAGATGGCGGGCATGATCATGCTTTCCGATCATGATCGATTGCTTGCCAATATCAAAACGGAAAAGGCAGTTATAAAAAATATTTCTGAGGTTACTACACTCGTTGGAAAAACAGCGATTGATGACCGTAAAGTTGACGTGTTGACTTCACGCGTCTCAGGGAGGCTCGATGAACTGTTAGTGAAAAATCCGGGTGAGTATGTAAGTAAAGGTCAGCCAGTATATGCGATCTATAGCGAAGAGTTGCTATCGGATGAAAACGATTACCTGCTTGCGCTCGATCAGTACAAAACGGCCGTTACGCAGAAAGCGATGACTGCTGAGTTGCTTGCCGCAGCAAGGAAAAAGCTTTTGCGTTGGACGCTCACCGAAAATCAAATCAAAGAGTTGGAGCAAACCAAAAAGACATCGCCTCTCATAAAATTTTATAGCCCTTACAATGGCTTCACCATTGAATTATTAGTGAGAGAAGGAGAATATGTTGACATAGGCTCTCCGCTATTAAAACTTTCCGACCTGAGTGCAATTTGGATTGAGACACAGGTTTACAGTGATGAGGTAAAGTTTCTAAAGCAAAACCCATCACTGCAAATAGAATTTGAAACGTATCCCAATGAAACGTTCATCGGCAAAGTCGCATTTGATAATCCAATGCTCGAGTCAGATCAGAAAATAAACCTTGTGAGGCTTCAGGTGCAAAATGAAAATCACAAGATCAAGCCTGGCATGATGGCTTACATCTATTTGCGCAGAAGTGAGAAAAGAACTCTCGTGATTCCAAAGTCTGCTTTATTGATGGAATCGACTGTTTCAGTCTGGGTAGAAGACGATGAGGGAATGTTCGAGCAGCGTATGGTGACCACGGGGATAGAAAACAAAATGGAAGTTGAGATTGTGTCAGGCCTGCAAGCTGGTGATAAGGTGGTAGTGTCAGGTGCATTCTTCCTGAAAAGCGAAAGTGTGATACGCCAGGGCGGTGGCAACATGGGAGGAATGAAAATGTAAAGAGAATGTGAAGTTAAAATATTAATAGATTGTAAACCCAAATGTAAAATTCATGAAAAAGTTAATTTACCCGGTAGCAGTAGCCAGTGTAATATTCATGGCGACTGCCTGCGAAAATGATAAGTACGCGGATGAACTCCCCGTTGTTAAGGACAGCATTTCATTCGCAAGAGATATTCAACCTATTCTGACCTCGCAATGCGCGGGATGCCATAACCCTGCCAATGTTGCCCCTGATTTACGAACAGGTTATGCTTACGAGTCACTTAGGGAAGATGAAGAAGGAGTCATTCCAGGCAATTCAGAAGAAAGTGAATTGATGGAGATGCTTGAAAGAAAAAGCGCGGATGGCAATAACATGCCTCCATCAACCCCGCTTTCACCGCTCCATCTTGCCCTGATAAAAAAGTGGATTGACGAAGGCGCAAAAAATAATTAAACAGACCAATAAAAAATAACAATCATGAAAACGTACAGACTAATTTCATTCCTCCTTTTTGCCGTGTTAAGCACAAATATTTTCGCTCAGCAAGATTCACTTGCAACAAAAAAAGATAAACCAGAACGCGCGGCCTTTCAAAGTGTTTGGTTGATTGATAATGTCACCGGTGTCGTCAACACCAAAGGTACATTGCAATTTGATATTCAACACCGCTTTGGGTTGCTCAATGATAACAAGAATGATCTGGGTGGCTTGTGGGGCCCATCGAATATTCGCTTGGGAATGGCTTATTCAATTTCTGATCGGATTGCCATTGGGTTGGGTACGACCAAGGACTACCGTCTGCAAGACTTGAATCTAAAAATCGGTTTGATCCGTCAAACACGGTCAGGCAAAGTTCCTGTGAGCTTAACATTTTTTGGCAACACTGCCTATGATGCCAGGGAGGCCAGCTATTTTGCGAATTCCTCAGAGCGCCTTTCATACTTCAGCCAACTCCTGATCATGAGAAGATTCAATCGATCAATATCGATGCAGGTTGCCCCCAGTTTTGCCCATAATAATATTGTTGCTCCTTCCTTGTCAAACAATGTGTTTGCACTGGCCGTAGGCGGAAAGGTGAACATTACTGACAAGACGGCTATTCTGATTGACTACAACCAGCCCTTCGGTGATTATTCAAACAACCCGGGTCTCGCTGTTGGAATTGAAATGTCAACGGGTTCACACGCATTCCAGGTCTTCATTGGGAATTATAATCGTATCCTGCCGCAGGCCAATTATTTCCTCAACGAAAACAAATTGTCTGATAAACAATTCCTCATTGGATTCAACATTAACAGGCTCTGGAATTTCTAAACTCAATTCACTATGACAAAAGAAAACAATTTGAACCCCCTGTCGAGAAGAAAATTTTTGGGCGTGAGCCTTGTGCTTCCTTTTTTACCCATTGCAAAATCGTCAGCGGCAGACCTTGCTGAGGCACCTAAGGAAGACCGTGAATTCGTCACCATGCTCACTGCGGAAGGCAAGACCATTAAGGTTAGAAAAGACGCGTTGAAATCTGCAAAAATCGTTCAGCAGAAAATGTCTAACCAGGCTTTGCTGAGTTGGCTGAAACCAAAAGGATTCAATTCAAAATCATAGGTTATGGAAAACGAAAACAAAAATGACTCAGAAACCAGGCGCAGCTTTGTAGAGCAGGGGATTAAGCTTGGGTTGCTTGCCGCAGGTGGAGCGCTATTGACTAAAGTATTTGAAGGCAAAGAAGTTGATCAGGATACAGTAGAAGTAATGTCGACTGATGGAGTATTGATGCAGATTCCAACATCTGCCGTAGAGCATCACCACGATGATAAAAAATCAAACTACAATCCGCGCGAAGGTTTCCCCAACCGCAAATTTGTAATGGTGGTGGACTTGGCTAAATGCCGCAACGCACGGAAATGTCAAAGCTCCTGCAATAAGAATCATTACATCACCGGTGAAAACGCCTGGATCAAAATCTATAAGATGCAGGATTCAAAGAAGTCAGCTCCATACTGGCAACCTACGTTGTGCCAACATTGTGATGAACCAGCCTGCGTGAAAGTGTGCCCGGTTGACGCCACCTTCAAGAGAAGAGACGGTATCGTGCTGATCGATACAGACAGGTGCATCGGTTGCAGATTTTGCATGGCTGCATGTCCCTACTCCGTTCGTGTTTTCAACTGGTCAGATCCCGTGCAAGTTGATGTAGCCGAAAACACTGAATACAGTCCCGACTATGCGGGTGTGCCCGGCAAGAAAGGCACGGTTGACAAATGCGATTTCTGCCCGCACATGATTGACAAAGGTGAGATGCCTCACTGCGTAACTGCCTGCCCGAACGATGTATTCAGTTTTGGAGACATGTATGAAGACACAGTGACAAATGGAAGTGGTCAATCGTTCAAGCTGAGCAAATTATTGAAAGAGAGAGCGGGCTACAGATTGATGG
>CAZNCO010000584.1:0-3444 GCA_964571345.1 uncultured Ohtaekwangia sp. | reverse complement strand
ATCGCAGACATGGCCACAACGAAAGTGATGAACCTAAATTCACTCAGCCCAAACTGTATAATATCATCGCGAAGCATCCAAACCCACGGGAGGTATATGTGAAAAAACTGATCGAGCGCGGAGATGTGGATGCTTCTCTTGCGGATGAAATGGATGCCAACTTCCGCAATCAGCTTCAGGATCGATTGAATGAGGTGAAACAAAAGCCACTTCCTTACAAGCCACAGAAAATTGAAGAAGAATGGGAAAAACTTCATAAATCAAAACCATCTGACTTTGATCAATCACCAGAAAGTGGTATTAAGCAAGCCGTGATCGACAAGGTTGGGAAAGCTTTAACCACAATCCCCGAAGGATTCAAGCCATTAAAACAAATTGAAAAACTGATCAAAGATCGTAAGACAGCTTTCTTTGAAGATAAAGTTCTAGGCTGGGCAGAAGCTGAATTGCTTGCATATGGTTCTCTCCTTGCCGAAGGCACACCCGTGCGTATGTCAGGCCAGGATGTAAAACGCGGAACATTCAGTCATCGTCATGCCTATTTCTTCGATGCAAATACAAATGAACCTTACTGTGGTCTTGATAACATTGAAGCAGGGCAACAAAAATTCAAAATTTACAACTCGCTTCTTTCAGAATTTGGCGTGTTAGGTTTTGAATACGGTTATGCAATGTCATCGCCTCATGCGCTCGTAATTTGGGAAGCGCAGTTTGGAGATTTCGCAAACGGTGCGCAGGTAATGATCGATCAATTCATTTCCAGTGCAGAATCAAAATGGCAACGCATGAACGGCTTGGTGATGTTGCTGCCACATGGCTATGAAGGCCAGGGCCCTGAGCACTCAAATGCAAGGCCCGAACGCTTCCTTCAGTTGTGTGCCGAATACAACATGATCGTTTGTAATCCTACTACTGCTGCCAACATTTTTCATTTGATGCGCAGACAAGTGACATGGGGTTTCAGAAAACCCTGCATTGTGTTCTCTCCGAAATCATTACTTCGTCATCCGGGTGTTGTTTCTCCAATGAAAGATTTTGTAAAAGGATCTTTTCAGGAAGTAATTGACGATCCTAACACCGATGGAAAAGGAATCAAGAAAGTTGTGTTATGCTCAGGTAAGATTTACTACGATCTTCTTGAAGGCCAACAAAAGAAAAAGACAAAAGAAGTCGCCTTGGTAAGAGTGGAACAGCTTCATCCATTCCCCGAAAAACAACTGAACGCAGTTTTAAAGAAATACAAGGGAGCTAAAATTGTTTGGACACAAGAAGAACCTGCAAACATGGGTTATTGGACTTACATCTTACGCAACATGCAAGGTCTGGAGTTGATCTCAAGGAAAGCGAGTGCATCTCCTGCTACAGGCTATTCAAAAGTTCACAAGGCAGAGCAAGAGAAAATTGTAAGTCAATCACTGGAAGTTTAATTCATTCATAACCAAAATTAAAGACACATGTCTCAACAAGTAAAAGTTCCTACCGTTGGCGAGTCAATTACAGAAGTGACTATTGCCAATTGGCTGAAAAAAGATGGGGATGTAGTAAAGATGGATGAAGTGATTGCTGAGTTGGAATCTGACAAAGCAACTTTTGAATTGGCCGCACCACAAGCCGGAATTTTAAAAATATCAAAACAAAAAGGCGAAGTTGTTCCGATCGGAACAGTTATTTGCGAAATCGCTGATGGCGGAACCGCTACAACAACCGCGCCTGAAACAAAAACTACAACTACTCAAGCTTCAAAACCCATGCAAACTACAGGAGCAATCAAAGAAATGAAGGTGCCGGCCGTGGGCGAATCCATCACGGAAGTAACTATATCAACCTGGCTGAAAAAAGACGGTGACTTTGTAAAACTAGACGAAGTAATTGCTGAAGTTGAATCAGACAAAGCAACCTTTGAGCTGCCGGCAGAAGCAAATGGAATTCTTCGCATCATTGCAAAAGAAAAAACCACATTACCCATTGGCGGATTGATTTGTAAAATCGAAGTGACCGATGGTGCGCCTGTAACAACTAGCGCTACTCCAACACCTGCTGTTACAACAGCTTCAACACTGGCTTCGACAACTTCTTATGCAGCAGGCACCCCTTCACCAGCCGCTGCGAAAATATTGGATGAAAAAGGCATAGCGTCTAATCAGGTTTCGGGAAGTGGCGTGGGTGGAAGAATTACAAAAGAAGATGCTTTAAAGGCACAGCCTGTTGCAAAGGAATCTAAACCTGCTCCTGCTCTTGCACCTCCGGTAATTACTTCTGGTGGCGCACGCACAGAGCGCAGAGAAAAAATGACTTCCCTTCGCAAGACAATTGCTAAGAGACTCGTAGCAGTGAAGAACGAAACAGCCATGCTCACTACCTTCAACGAAGTGGACATGAAGCCCGTGATGGATTTACGCAGCAAGTACAAAGATCAATTCAAAGAAAAATATGGTGTGGGACTTGGGTTTATGTCCTTCTTCGCGAAAGCTGTGTGCGTTGCCTTGAAAGATTTTCCAGCTGTGAATGCCAGCATTGATAAGGATGAAATTGTTTATCATGACTATTGTGACGTATCGATTGCTGTATCTACTCCTCGTGGCCTGGTTGTTCCTGTTATTCGTAATGCAGAGCTATTATCATTTGCTCAAATCGAAAGTGAAGTAGTTCGCCTGGCCACCAGAGGTCGCGATGGAAAACTTTCTATAGAAGAGATGACCGGTGGCACATTCTCTATCACAAATGGCGGTGTGTTTGGTTCGATGCTTTCAACACCTATTATTAACCCTCCGCAGTCTGCCATCCTCGGGATGCATAACATCGTTGAAAGACCTGTGGTGAAAAACGGAGAAATTGTAGTAAGACCTATCATGTATCTCGCACTTTCGTACGATCACCGCATTGTAGATGGTCGGGAATCTGTGAGCTTCCTTGTTAGAGTGAAAGAACTTTTAGAAGATCCGGGAAGATTAATTCTTAGCGTGTGATCCGCATCCTGCCCTTTTGCTTTCTTCTTCTATTTCAAAATTCTGTTGATAAAAACTATCTCCTTGGTCGGTTTGATCCGGCCAAGGATTCTCGTTTTATTAAACTTGATTCTTCAGTTGCAAGTGGTAGTGCGTTGAATGGTTTTCTCCGCAAGGAAACGCTTGAGGCATTTCAAAAAATGGCTTCTGTAGCACAAAAAGATGGAGTTCATCTGATCATTATTTCCGCTACCAGAAATTTTGAAGCCCAGAAAAATATCTGGGAAAACAAATGGAACGGAAAAACCAAAGTAGAAGGAAAAGATCTAACTATGGTTTCTGACTTAAGGGAACGAGCAAGATTGATTATGCTTTACAGCAGCATGCCCGGCACCTCGCGCCATCATTGGGGAACAGACATAGATTTAAATTCACTCGATAACAGTTATTTCGAAAAAGGCGAAGGGAAAAAGATTTACAATTGGCTATCGTCCCACGC
>CAZNCO010000583.1:0-3448 GCA_964571345.1 uncultured Ohtaekwangia sp. | reverse complement strand
CCCCAATACGGTAATGTTGTCAAAGACTGCAGCAGAAAAATATTTTGGATCAACAGAAGTAATCGGCAAACATCTGAAAGGCGGAAGCAAACTTGACCTGGAAGTAACGGGTGTGTTTGAAAATTTTCCCTTTCAATCGCACTGGCATCCTGACTTCCTGATTTCTTTCAGCAGTCTGAACGATACTACGGTCTATGGCCGCAAGCAATTGGAAACGAACTGGGGCAACAATTCATTCAGCACCTATTTACTTTTGGATGAGAACGCTGATCCTAAAAAAATTGAATCACATTTTCCTGCCTTTTTAGATAAGCATCTTGGACCATATGTGAAAGCAAATTTCGGTGCACCCGCGGATTACGTTGCCTCTAAAGGAACAAAGCTTTCCCTGCAAAACATTCAGGACATTCACCTGCGCTCTCACCTGGATGATGAGCTGGAAGTAGGTGGCAATATCAACAACGTATTCATGATGGCGGTGATTGGGCTTTTCATCATCCTTATTGCGTGTTTCAACTTTATCAATCTCTCTACCGCACGAGCCACGAAGCGCGCCAAAGAAGTTGGCTTACGAAAGGCTGTAGGTGCATTCCGCGATCAACTGATCGGGCAATACTTAAGCGAATCAGTGATGATCTCTTGCATTGCACTATTGGTGGCTACTGGATTGTCCTGGACAGTTTTGCACTGGCTGAATCACTTCACCGGCAAACATCTTACACTCAACTTTTTCGAAAACCTGCCACTCACATTTGGCCTGATTGGATTTGCTTTGGTTGTGGGTATTCTGGCAGGCATTTATCCAGCTTTCGTTATTTCTTCATTCAAGCCAGCCCTCGTGCTAAAAGGCCAGCAAGGCTCTGTGAAGGGCAAAGGAGGAATTCGGAAAGGATTGGTGGTGGCACAATTTGCCATCTCCATCGTGTTGATCATTGCTACGGTTGTCACTACTCAGCAATTGAGTTTTCTGAACAACATCAATTTAGGTTTTGAAAAAGATAAACTTGTTACGCTCACATATTATAATGAACTAAGCGACAACTACGATGCTTTTTATAATGAGCTGACAAAATCATCCACCATTGCCAATGCCACCCGCAGCTCTCGCGTGCCCACCGGCAGGCTGCTTGACGACATGGGCTCACCCAGAATAACAACTGACACTGGCTTTGTTCGTACGAAAGTAGATATTAAATACATCACCAGCGATTATGAATTCTTCAAAACACATGGCATTCCTTTCGTAGCAGGAAGAGATTTTTCAAGAGACATAAAAACAGACGACTCCCTCGCATTTGTTATCAACGAAGCTGCAGCAAAAGTTTTGGGTTGGAAAAATAATGAGGAAGGATTGAATAAAGATTTTCAATACGGCAAAGTGAAAGGCAAACTGATTGGCGTTGTAAAAGACTTTCATTTTGAATCTTTGCATCAGCGCATCCTTCCCATGATTTTCCTTCCGGTGAAGCAGTCTTATTATAATTTTCTTACCGTAAAAATTTCCGGAGAACACTTCCAGGCAGGAGTTGCTCAACTGGAAAAAGTATGGAAGTCATTTCTGCCAATGCGTCCATTTGAATATCAGTTCACCACCGAGCGCTATCGCAAACTATACGAAGCTGAACAAAAAGAAAATCAGCTCTTCACTATTTTCTCAGGGCTGGCTATATTCATTGCATCACTCGGGCTTTTTGGACTGGCCACCTTTAACACCCTGCAGCGTATCAAAGAAATAGGTATACGCAAAATACTGGGCGCCTCTGTGCCGAATATTCTTGGTTTGCTTTCGCGCGAAATTGTGATCCTTGTGCTGGTTGCTAATCTCGTTGCCTGGCCGGTGGCCTGGTACCTGATGGGCAAATGGCTAAACACGTTCGCGTACCATATCAATATGAACCTATTGGCCTATGTGCTTTCCGCGATAGCAGCGGTCTTCATTGCTTTGATAACAGTGAGCGCGCAAACTGTGAAAGCCGCCATGACAAATCCATCGCAGACGTTGCGATACGAGTAAAGAAAAAATATTTCGATTACTGAACTACCGCATCGAGTGTGCGACAAACTTTGATTGGCAAACCAGTTAGAAGTCCCATGGTTTTTGCCGCAGTCATTATAAAAAGGTTGTCGCACACTACCCAAATTTCATCGATTTGATTTTTGAAGCTACCCATGGCGGCTTGCCAGTTTTTTCGTGCATTGGTATCAAATCCCTTCATGTCATTGCAATTGTAAATCAAACAGATTTTGGATGCCGATTGCCCTTGCATGTGCCCCTTCCAGTTTTCAATTGCTGATAAGGCGATCTCATCTGACAAGTATCCCACAAAATGGAATTGCAAACAGCTTTTATTCTTTATTAACTCAGGGTGAATGTTGACCGCATTTTCCATTTTAATCTTATTCTAATGCACCAAGGTACCATTCCTCTGATAGAAAGAAAACAGCAACAAACTCTAACGATTGTTTGTTAACTTTGTAATCTAAAACCAAAAAAGTCATGTACGGAGGCGGAAATACATTTGAAGGAATCAAAACCGACAGCATTGCCCAGGAAGATCCAATATTATTAGCCGCATTTGAAGCACGCATTGCGCGAGGCGAGAAGATAGAACCTACGGATTGGATGCCGCAGCTCTATCGCAAGCAACTAATCCGAATGATTGAACAACACGCGCATAGCGAAATCATTGGTGCTCTTCCGGAAGGAACATGGATCACCCGCGCACCGGGTTTCAAACGCAAGATGTCGCTGATGGCGAAGGTGCAGGACGAAGTGGGCCACGCACAACTACTTTACAGCGCGGCCGAAACATTGGGCAAGCCGCGTGAGCAAATGATTGACGACCTGATCAGCGGCAAATCAAAATATTCCAACATCTTCAACTACCCTACCTTCACGTGGGCCGACTGTTGTTTCATTTCGTGGTTGGTAGATGCAGGTGCGATCGTCAACCAATTGGCGAATGCGAAAGGAAGTTACGGTCCGTACTGTCGTGCGCTGGATCGTATTTGTGCCGAAGAATCTTTTCATTTGAAATACGGACACCACTGCGTGATCTACCTTGCGAGTGGCACACAAAAGCAGCGCGACATGTTTCAGGAAGCACTCAACCGCTGGTGGCCTCCCATGATGCACTTCTTCGGCCCGAGCGATAAAATTTCTGCGCACACCGAAATACTCATGCGCTGGAAAGTGAAGATGGGCACCAATGATGATATGCGCAATCAGTTCCTTGATATGTATGTGCCCAAGATTTGGGAACTAGGTTTTACCATTCCCGATCCGTTACTCAAGAAAAATCCCGAAACCGGAAAGTGGGATTACACCGAGCCCGACTGGGAAGAATTCAAGCGCGTGATCAATGGCGATGGCCCTTGCAACAAAGAGCGACTTGAAGTGAGAAGAATTGCAGAAGAGCGCGGCCGTTGGGTGCGCGAGGCATTGAAG
>CAZNCO010000582.1:0-3450 GCA_964571345.1 uncultured Ohtaekwangia sp. | reverse complement strand
GAGTGAGGATCAATATAAGTCGTGTAGTTTTCAAACGTTTAGCCATTCATAAATAGTAACTAATTCTTTTGTCTTTAGCGATTCATCAATTGCCTACAGTGCGAGTACATGTGAGTAGCGGGTTTTAGGAGTACTTGACAATGAAGCGAAGCGGAATGCCAAGACCGACCTGCTCCGAAACTGCCCCAGTTACTGACCGAAATTAAGAAATTGCTCTTAATACCCTACACTGAATCCCGCATCGCATAAAGCCTCTATGCTATAAAAGTTGGCGCTCAGGGAGAAGTAGTCCATTACTAAATTAGTGATGGCTACAAATATGTTTCAAATATTTAACCCTAAGCGCCATGACTAAAGTTACAGCAAATTTTGAGAATCAGACAGTATACGTTGGATTGGATGTGCACAAGCGCAGCTGGAATGCTGCCATCTTCCTTGGAGAACTGTATGTCCGTAATATTCATCAGCCACCTAGCCCGCAGGCTCTCCATCATTTTCTTGTCTCCCACTTTCCTGGAGCAAAATACACTTGTGCCTATGAAAGTGGAAAATTTGGATTCTGGATTCAACGCCATTTTAATCAACTCGGCATTCAATGCCTGGTCGTCAACCCGGCTGATATACCAAGTACTCACAAAGATGAAGTTTATAAAACTGATAGCCGCGATGCACGCGGCATCGGTCAGGCTTTAAGCAGTAATTTGCTGAAAAGTATTTTTGTTCCTGATCAAAACCAGGAAGCGGATCGACAACTCGTGCGCCAACGAAAAAAGCTATGGGCCGATCTGGTACGTTGTAAAAACCGCATCAAAGCATTTCTGGATTATCTGGGTATTAGTGTTCCAGATCGTTTCGACAATTCCAACTGGAGTCACAATTTTCTGCAGTGGTTGCACGAACTGGAATTTGAACACCCAAGCAGTCGGATGATGTTAAACTATATGCTTGACGAACTCGATGTGTTGCGTAAGCAAATGCTGAGTATCTGCAATGCCAACCGAAAATTGATGCGCAGTAAAAAATACAATAAGGTCTACTATCTGTTACGCACCGTCCCCGGTATTGATCCGCTCACGGCAGCTTCTTTAATTACAGAAATTGGAGACATCAACCGCTTTTCAGATTTCTATCATCTCAACAGCTTCATTGGGTTGCTACCCATGGAGCATAGCAGTGGAGAGAAAGAACTTCGAAGCCGAATCACCATTCGCAAACACCGTCAATTGAGAAGTGACCTCATTGAATGTGCATGGACGGCCAAACGAAGTGATCCTGCCCTTGCCTTGTATTACTCCGAGCAAGTAAGAAAAGGAAAAAATGGCAAAGCGGCTATCGTGAAAGTGGCTCGCAAACTGGTAGCACGCATTCGTTACGTGTGGCGTACCGGGCAGCCTTATCAATGTGCTGTGGTGAAATGAAATTAATTTGCAAAAAATTGAACAACAAACTTATTCCATTGCCTTAACCAAAAAAATAACAGCGAGACGCGCTGACTGATACTGCAACCGGACTACAAAACATAAGTTGTCATCGTGACATAATCAAACAGCGAAGCATTGACTTCAGTAAAGCATGTAGCCGGTTGTTTTTAAAATTATCGGTTTAATCAGAGAAGCTTGTAGTGACGCCAAAGGCGTCAGCTACTCATAGGATGCTGGTAATGGATAATGAAAAACCTTGCAGATATGAAAACCTGACCTTAACCTTTAAATTACCAAAACGAAAATCTTGCGAAGGCAGAGGGGTATTGAAAAATCACCTCTTAGTTTTCAAAAGAAATTTCTTTCTCTCTCTGCTGATACCTATATACATAGGACTTTTTGTTGGCAATAGTAGGGCCTTCTCCTAGCTTTATTCGAAGCCGTGTCTTTCGTCCAAATTTTTAATACTCAAGGCTTCATTTTTCTTTGGTGAATACAACAGTTTGTCCCCCTTGTTTAAGTGTCATCTCGTTCTTGTCAGGATTGAACTCCATTACTATTCCAGCAGGGTCAAATTCAAATTTGTCCTTTCCTGTGGCTTCAAGAGGAAAGGATGATTGTCCGGTTGCCTGTGAAATCAGAGTTGTATTATCCTTAGTCATCGTAATTTTTAATGGAATTTGTGTGGTTGAATAAACACCTAAATATTTGTCTAAGTCTTCAGTTTTCAACGAGATAGTAATGAGTGCTGGTATCGAATACGGTTTGTTGAAATAAATGCTTAAGACCCCAATAAGAATGTTGTTCATAGGATATACCTGTCCATTAGTACAATATGCAACCGTTAAACTCTCTTCAGGAAAATATGCCAGATTAGATGCAAAGCCATCGATTCCTCCGTTATGTCCATAAGCTCGTTTCTCGTAAAAAGGAATTTGAAACATTCCCATTCCGAAGCCATCTGTCATTGTTTTCATTTGCTCCAGACTGCTCCTTGAAACTAATTTTAATGCGAATAGTGATTCAATAAATTTAGTTAGCTCAGCTGGCGTTGAAACAATGGCGCCTGCACCGGCTGGAATACTCATGTCTGTTTCGGAGACTTGTTCCCAACCATTTGAAAAGCGATATGAAAAGCTTTCGTTCTTTTTCGTATCGATCTTTGCACCAACGTAGGTATTTGAAAGACCAATTTTTGAAGTGATTCTCTTACTCAAATATTTTGAGTAAAACTCTTTAGAAACCTCCTCTATGATGTAGCCTAAAACAACGTAGTTTGAGTTGCTGTAGGAAAATTTCTCGTTAGGTTGAAAATCAACACCGCCTTTCGAGATGATCGCTAGCATCTCATCTCGTGTTTTGGGTTTTGTCTCCCAAGTTTTATACTCCCCATCATCTGTGAAATTGTGAAGCCCGCTTCTGTGATTAAGCAGGTTGCTGATAGTGATTTTGTTTGCGTTTGGAAGTTGTGGAAAATATTTATCCACTGTCGCTGTCAGACTGAGTTTTCCATCTTCAATCAGTTGAAAGATCATTGTCGCAGTAAACATCTTAGTGATTGAACCAATGCGATACCTTGTTTGATCAGTTGCAGGACGTTTGTCGTTGCCTGAAATAAAGCTATACCCGATCGCTCTATTGTAAACTATGATGCCATTTTTAGAAATTGTCAAACTACCCATGGCTTTGTTCTTTTCGGCTAGTCTGTCCATCAAGCTATCAAGCTTAGGTTTGTTAAAGCTTTGGGAGAAGACTGTCCCGAAAGAAAGTACTAGAAGGATTGTAAGGGCTTTTGTTTTCATCATTTTGTTTGATTCTGGTTAGTGATTCCTACAAAGGATGAAATATCTGGCCAAATAGTTTTGCGGGGGTATTTTCTTAAAGTCCAAGTTACCCTGAAGCCGCTCAACTTGTCCACTTGGAAATCATTGTTAGTAGAGTCTCCCGTTAGATGACCAAATTGTCCTGGCCCTATTGTACTAACCCCCTATAAGTTGGACAGAATCATTATTTAAAATGTGTAGTGCTT
>CAZNCO010000581.1:0-3452 GCA_964571345.1 uncultured Ohtaekwangia sp. | reverse complement strand
GTATAATGTATTCCGATACGATCATTTGACGCGATTCCGTGGTTTTTGTTTTCAATTTAAAAACTGACTCCTCAAAACTCATAGACGGAATTTCTCGTGGAAGCAACGTGAATTTTCCATACGAGTAATTATTTGATCTACTTTGCTTGAAAGCAAATGTGACCGTATCGTAAAAATCAAGATCGGATTGAGAAAAAATACCGTACTCATCGGTTTTAGCGAAAAATAGTTTTCTTGGCTTCGTTTGAATAATGGTTACAGGCACCTGCTCGGGCTTACCTTTGTCATTCACAAATTTTCCTCTCAACCCAAAGCCGTTCTCTGGATCGAATTTCCAATTTGAAATTTTTCGAATTGGCCCAACCTGGATTGAGTTGACAATTGTTTTTGTGTCTAAAATCGGTGCAACTTGATTCACGTCCGTGACGGAAACAGAAAGGTTTGAACTGGTGGCGTTTCCATTTTCATCTTCTACTTTAAAGGTTAACGTAATTTTCTCCCGTGTGTGGTACGTTTTTTTGTTGGGCGAGATCATAATACCTTCTCCCGACTTTGGTTCCATAGAAAAAACGGTGTCAAGGCTGTTTTTTAAATTGAGAATGGGAATACATTTGACGTATAAACTTGAATCGCCAAAATTTCTATTGAGACCAGTGTATGCTCTCAGATAATAGTTTCCTTCTTTCAGTGAATCGGGAAGAATAAAATCATTGATAGCCGTACTGCTGTCAATCCGCAATATCTTCTCAAGTAACTTCTTTTTGCCTGGAGCGATCAGTTCCACATACAATGTCTTGCTTAATGAATCACGCCACTGTCTGTAATAATAGTTCAGATAGGCCTTAAACCAGATGGTCTCACCAGGGTAGTAGTAAGGCTTGTCCGTATGAACATATACTTTTTCAAAAAAGCGCATCATGGTTTCTTGAAACATTTCATCTACATCGCCAGAAAGAGGCTGATAGTCCAAAGGCAACCTGTCTGCGAGGCGCTTAAGCATGGCACCTTCTATGGCAATACCTTTTGGATTGATTGGTATGCCAGCTTCACTTACTTCAACCGTTGAACTTGCGGATAGCGAACTCTCTTCAGTTTCAGCAGAATTACTTTGGTAATGTATAAACACCGGTTTTGAGATATTTATTTTTTTATATCCAGCAAGTGAGGATACTTCTACAAGTGTTTTAGGATCTATCTCCTTTTCATCTTCGTATTTGCAAGAGAAACCTTCTTCTGACAAACGTGCTTTCACCGCAGCCAGCAGCCAATGTCGAAGCGATCCATGATAGGATTTTTCACGGTTTTTCGCCCAAGTAATGCTTTGCTTAAAATCGGAGGCCGTCAAGTTTTCAAATAAAATAGGAGCTTTAGAAAGGTCATTCAATGGCATTCCCATCAGGAAATATTTTAGCGAATAGCCAGTTTGCTCATTTTGAACCAAGATCGGCTTTTTGGATATAAGCAACGAAGATCCCTCTTTCCTGTTGATCGTTAGATCTGATTGATTCACAATTGTAATGCTTGGGTTGAGTTCACCTCCCCCTGCTATAAATTGTTTTACTGTTTCATTTTCACTTTCAGTAAGTGCTTTACCTTTTCCTTTTTCAGGTGATAGGCTCAGGTTCAATCTATATAATTTGCCACGTTGAATTTGCATGGTGAACCGATAAACTGAATAACCAGACTTATGAAGGATAAGGTCATGAAATCCTGAAAGGTCGCATTTTAAATCAAACTGACCGGAAAGATCGCTGGACGCTGAAAGGGTAGTCTCATTTATAAAAATTTCAACACCCTCAATTGGTTTACTTGTTTTGCTGTCTACTATTTTGCCGATGATTTGTGCAATCGAGTCAACAACTTCAATAGCTTTAGTTCGGGAGGGAGAATAATCAAGTGGCAGCATTTGCGCCACGCGTTTTTTTTCCATGGCTCCAGAAATTTCAATGTCGGATGGATTTAAGGGCACTCCATCTTTGTTTACGAGTATTGAATTTTTATTCATAATAATCCAACTGATAGGATAACGAATATCATTATTAAAAATAGTCGGCACTCCCTCATTCCGATAATGCACTTCGATCCTTCCTTTCCAGGAAATTTTATAGATGTCCTTCTGAAATCCCCGTGATACCAAATTCGAAGTGTCTAATGGCACAATACTTTTGTTGACGTTCTGATTAAATGAGGAAGATCTAACAGTAGAATTTTCAAATCCAAGCATGTCAGTGTATACGTTGAAGCCCTCGCCTTTTATTCTTCGGTTGACCATCGACTTAAATAAATGCTGACTGGATCCGTAATATGATTTTTCCCGGTTTGCTTCCCATAGTTTTAACTTGGCTGGATCCTCGCTCTTAAGGGGTTCAAACCTTGCATTTCCCTGGATGAGATAACTTGTGGCATCTGCGGTAAAATTGGTGAGGTGAAAATTCACTTTGTATCCTAAGGCACGATTTTCGATTTCCAACGGAACTTTAGCACTTGCGCTTAATTTTTTCTTATCATCGCTAAATTCGATAATCCAGGGGTTTATTATTTCGCATTGATCCGCAAGTTCATCGTCACCTAAAAAGATTTTTTTGAATTTCTTCAACCTTTTTTCCCACGCTGCATCTTTTGTCCCTTTTACTTCTACAGTGTTTAGTTCGATTTCGCTTGGCACAAGCCCGATCTCGCCTACATTGAGTTCAGGAACATTTACACTCAATTTTCTTTTATATGAATTGTACCCCACAAAGCTTACAATTAGATCGTAAACTCCAGCTGAATTGATTTTCAATTTGAATTCTCCATTAGGTTCAGATACTGTTCCATAAGTGGTATTGTCAACAAAAACATTGGCAAAAGGAATAGCTTCCTTTGTTTTTGAATCAATGATTTTACCAACAACTACACTCTGTGCGTTAGCAAATGACACCAATAGAAGGAGGCATAATAATAAAGTAAAGAAACTCGAAATCATGTGTTTCATAAAATGACGAATTATGATTTCAAATTAATGAATCTAAGCTAGAATATAAACAGGATAATAAATCAATCTTACTCAACGAATGAATTGCGTTGTGCCTACCGAATCGATATGGGTTGCACGTTTTTTGAATCTTCACAATCAATTCATCACCGAATCAATTTTTTTCAATCATTATCAATGTCAAAATACGCTTCACCTCTTACAGGATCTCCGGCCTCAGTAACCCCTTCAACAACCACACGATATCTCCCTTGCAAATCCGCTGCGAAAAATGAAATTGACTTTGTCTCAGCTCCATTAATTTTGACGTTGGGATTCCAATAAATAGTGGCCCGGTAATCTTGAACTGTCTTGTCCGTTTTGGCATCGTCATATTCTGGAAAATGAAAAGCACGCGCCAGTGCATAACCGTATACTTTAATCAATTGAAAATCCGGTGTGATGTTTTTCATTGTTGGCCCCTTCTTTAGATAAACAG
>CAZNCO010000580.1:0-3465 GCA_964571345.1 uncultured Ohtaekwangia sp. | reverse complement strand
ATGCGGCAGCTCGTTGATATCAGTCATAAATTGATTTCATTGACGACAGCAGATAGGGCCGACAAGGAAAAATTGAAAAGAGAAATTCAAACAATCGCAACCGATTTTATGAATAAGTAAAAACGGACGCCAACAACTGCGCACCGGCTCACCTGTTTTTTTCTTCTACCAAAAAACCCTGCATGCCACCCTTGCGGGCGGCCTGCAGGGAAAAAACAGAATTATGGGAAAACTAAATCAGAACACATCAACAATCTGCATTCCTTTGCCTTGCTGCGTGGGGTAATAGGCGATACCATTCTTCGTGAAGAAGAGGATGCCCACCGCTGCTACCACACTCACCTTGTCGTTCAGATCACTTGGTAACACTGCTTGCAGGCTCACCACCGTTGGGTCTGCGCTGCTTACTCCAAAATAATCGGAGAAGGTGATGGTGCTGAGTTGGTTCAAGGCCGCATCGCTCGGCTCGTAGCGATTCGATTCCACATTGTACAACACATCGGCCAACACACCGGTGAGCAACACCAGTTGAAAGTGTGTGCTGCCGACAGGCGCTGTCACCATCGCGTTGGTGCGCAGCTCAGGAATGTTTAGCGTAGCTGTTTTACGATCTACACTGTGGGTGACGGTGAACTTTGCCGACAGCGCGCTCTTCAGCGGACTATCAATGTTCAACTCCAGCCCCAGCAGCTCGCTGCGATGCTGTGTGACCTGGATGTTGCGCTGGCCACGAACACCTGCGTCTACCTTCATCATGGCGCGCAGGATTTTGGCCGCTCGCCCACGCACGGCATTGTCGCGCAGGTTTTTTACACCGTTGAACACCCGCACCAGCGATGACGAAGCTTGCGCCAGGCCAGCAAACTCACTCAGGTTTTCACGTGTGCGCTCAAAGCGCGGATCGGTAAGGATGCGCGACCGGCTCGGGCCGCCTGCCTTCCGTGCTACATGTACTCCATCCTTTTTGTAAAACGAGATCCCTCCCATTTTACCGGTAAAGGTTACCAGACTTGTTTGTTTACTCATATGAACTTTATTTAATTTAGTTACATCGTTATGCGAGGTTGCGTGTCGTCACGAACCCACGCCAAGGTTCGTGTCCTCACGAAACTTGAGCTGCCATCAACTGCGCACCACAAACATCAGTGCCCAGCCCGCCATTTTGTGTCGGGCTGAATTTTTTTTGTTTTTTTCTTTCATCTCCCTCTCGTTGATTGATGTTTCAAAAGTAGACGAGCACTGCGCAACCAGCTTGCCCAGTGAAAAATGTTTTAATTTTTTTTTAAGAAAGTGAAAGAGGCGTTTACGGCAGTTCCTAAGAATTTGAGGTCCAGCTCAAAAAAAAGATATCCCTGCGTATGGAATCCTTTTCAGCTTAGCATCTTTTAAGCTGAACGATTACTTCTCCTGCCTATGAAAAAGTTTTTACCCTTCATTGTCCTGTTGCTCTTTAGTTTTATTTGCCGTGGCCAACGGATAGTCGAACCCAGACAAGGAAGCTTTTACACCTTTATCTACAAAATTTCCAATCGGCAAGCTTTCAACTTATATTTCAGAAACGGCCAGCCCGACTCGCTCCATTTCACTACGTTAGTAAGAACATTCCCTACCGACTCTGCCTTCAATGAAAAGCTCCCGGCCGGTCATTATCTGTTTGTAAAAACCAAGGATAGCAAGCTTTTAATGGAATTGGAATCGATCGACAATCTCTCGATGAAAATCCTCGACAATGAAAGAGACCTGATGCTGGTATTCACCGATGCAAAAAATGAGGAGGTAAAAAATCTGGCGCCAAAGCTAAAAGGCAGAAGAGTGCCCTTCAATCAAAAGCTGCAAGCCTTCACGATCAGGAAAACAAACTACCAGGGACGAATCATTGTAGAATACAACGGTCACGAAAATTTCTTTAGTGTAAACAGAAGGTATAACAATACCATCCTGCAGCGAACCAAACGCAGAGTTCTCGGCACGTTTCCGATCAATCATATCCTGTCACCCATCCGCTATTTATCCGGCTCAATAAAGTACCGGCATTTTTACAGACCCGGCATTGTCAATAAACTGTTCCGGTTATTTGAAGAGAAAACGTTTGACGGGTTTATGGTTACCAACAAACCAAAAGACAAACCGGGAGACACCCTGAAACTAAAAGCCTATGTTCATAGAAGGAATGGCCAGCCCATTTCAAAAAAACTTTACCTCTACATAGGCGGCTATGGCGGTGGTCATTCCCTCAAAAAAATCAAAACCTTGCTGCCCTATCGCAAAGGGTTTTACGAAGGTGAAATAGTTCTTCACGACAGCCTTCAGCTGGAACTGGACGATCGGTATTATGTAACGCTGGAAGACAAAAATTTCAGAAATGATTATCCGGCTGAAAACTTTTACTTCGAAGAATATGAATTGAAACAAAATACATTTTTTGCAAACGAGCATCCGAACAATAAGCCCGGAAAGCCGGCTACCCTTATTTTAAAAGGCATGGATAGCAACGACCTCCCGCTTTTTGATGTTCAGGCGGATATTCTGTTGCGAAGAAAACTCGTGCGGGATTTTTACGAAGAATCTCTTTTCATTCCTGACACGCTGTGGCATCATAAAATAAAACTTGAGCCTTTCGGTGATACACAAGTTACGCTGCCAGACTCCGTTTTTTATAATGCCGACTATGAATACGAGGCATTGGTCACCTTCACCAATGCTGAAAACGAATACCACCAAAAGCGGCTCACGTTAAACTATGATGCACATGCAACAGACGTAGCCTTGCAATTACAAAATGACTCGCTCAAGATTACCGGATCAGTATCCGCGCCATTGCATCTTGTGGGATGCAACCAGGTACATGAAGTTCTATTCAAGAAAGAAATAGCACTGCCGCATCAGCAAAAAATAAACGCGGAAGAATTTTCGTACCAGGTTTATCGTGACTCTACACTGCTCAGTTCGCTAAGCCTGGCCGATCAACCTGATTTACTGGAAGCCTCCGCTTCCCGCGACAGCGACAGTCTTTTTATTGTGGTAAACAACCCCCGAAAAATTCTTTTCAGGTACCAGCTATTCAAAGGAAACACCGTGATGGAAAGTGGTACCGCGTATCAATGGGTAAAAAAATTAGGCGTGACCGAGCATCAGCGATATTATTTGTCGCTGCAATATGTGTGGGCGGGTGCTGCGAAGCACCTGGACTACAATTTTCAGACACCCAAGAAAGCACTTGCTATTTCAGTGGCACATCCTACTTCTGTCTTCCCGGGGCAGGAAGTTGATTTCGCCATCCAGGTGAAGGATGCGCTCGGAAAACCTGTGCAGGACGCAGACATCACTTCTTTTTCGTACACAAGAAAATTTAAATCAGATCCATCCATTCCCCTGGATCAAACGGAAAAAGTAAAGAACAGGAAAGCATTCAATTCATTTCGTCACAGTAGCCTGGAAGAAATTTCTATGTCAAAAAAGCTTGAC
>CAZNCO010000579.1:0-3469 GCA_964571345.1 uncultured Ohtaekwangia sp. | reverse complement strand
GTATGTCTGCTGGTTTCTTGCAAATTGAGCTAATTTGAGAATACCACTGCAGACTGCCGGCAGATAGACCCCCCGTTTAATCCTCTCAAAAAAAAATTAAAATATTTTTCACTGGGCAAGCTGGTTGCGCAGTGCTCAAATACTTTTGAAACGTCAACAAGGCAGAAGGCCTGCTGAAACCGTAACTAAATAAATAACTATATGAGTAAACAAACAAGTTTGGTAACATTCACCGGTAAGATGGGAGGGATCTCGTTTTACAAAAGAAATGGACAAGATGTGGCACGCAAGGCGGGCGGTCCCTCTAAAAAGCGTATTCTCACCGACCCTGGTTTTGCGCGCACCCGCGAAAACATGAGCGAGTTTGCAGGACTGGCGCAGGCCTCGTCTTCGTTCTCAACAATCTTTGCGCCTGTTAAAAACCTGCGCGACCAGGGGCTGCGCGGCCGTGCCTCTAAAGTCTTTCGTGCCATGATGAAAGTAGATGATGCCATCCGCGGACAGCGCAAAGCCATGCTCACCCTGCACCGCAGCGACCTGCTCGGCTTCGAGCTCAATGGCGATAGTCAGCTCAAGAGTTCGTTCACTGCCAAGTTCACCGCCACACACAGTGCTGATCGCAAGACGGCCACGCTCGCCATCCCCGACCTGCGGGTGAACTCCATGATTACTGCCCCACTGGGAGCTACACACTTCCAGCTGGTGCAGCTGGTGGGTGCGCTGGCCGATACCGTGTACAACGTGCAGACCAACACCTATGAGGCATCCGATGCGGTGCTGAACGAGGTGAGCAGCGTAACGTTCTCCGATTATCTCTCGCTGGGCAATGCCGATGCGCTGCCGGTAAACTTGCAGACTGTGTTGCCGCAGGATGTGAACGATAAAGTGAGTGTGGTGCAAGCCTTCGGCATTTTGTTCTTCACCAAAAATGGTATTGCCTACTATCCTTCGCAGCAAGGCAAGGCTATGCAGATTGTAGATGTGTATTGATCTTTCTTTCGCATAGTTGTTAATTGCTTGAATAGGAAACGCTCTGTAAAAGGAGCGTTTCTTTTAAACCATGTGGTGCGCAGCTACTTTGGACTTGCGATCACTAATCTTTCTTGAATTTGTTTTTGTGAAAGTAACTGCTATCTTGAGATAAGCTAACTTTCAATTAAAAGTAAATTTAATTTCTTGCTGGAGTGCTATTGAAGAAGTAATAAGAATGTATATGCACTAGAGTGTATATACAAGGTTGGCGGTTATTTTCAGTACAACTTAGAAATATCAAGGACGACACAACGAATGATTATTAATTATGAATAGATTGATTTTTTATGCTGCTTTATTTTTTTTCACATTGACTACTATTTCAGTAAACGCACAAAGAACAGTCACCGGACGACTTGTTGACAAAGAAACTGGTAAACCGGTTAAAGGCGCTTCAATAGTTCAAATTGGAACTGACATTAAAACAACAAGTAACGCTTTAGGTTTTTTTCAACTCCAAGTGGACAGCAGTGCTAACATTGAGATTGTAAGTTCAGACTACCCACCAATGCAAGTTAGATTACCGGAAGTAAATAGTTTTAAAATTGAACTGACAAAGCCGTCCGTAACAGAGAAGCCAGTTGAGGAAGTATTTGCAGCATATGAAACGCCTGCCTCATTTCCAGGAGGACTTCAAAAATTTTACTCCTATGTGAATAAGAATTTGAAAGCACCAAAGGAGGTTAGAAATGGAACAATTAGTGGGAAAGTACTTGTAGAATTTGTTATAGACTCATTAGGGAAAATTCCACCAAGCGATATTAAAGTAAAACAAGGATTGAGTACATCATGTGACGAGGAAGCAGTTAGACTAATAAAGGGTTCGCCCAGATGGAATCCTGGACTTCAAAAAGATAAGCCAGTACGACAAAAGATGCTGGTACCAATAATATTTAAATGAGCAATAGTGAGATGAAGAAAACAACCGCCAAACAAAGCACTTATGCCATCTGCTGCTGGTGATGTGTTGTTATCAAGTTTTGTTTTCTTAATTTAGTTTAACTCGTGGGAGAAGGCGCGGCAGAGAAATCCACAGCCGTCATAAGCGCGTTGTTGGGCTAAAATCAAGATGACAGCTACTAAATACATATTGGGACAGATGAGGATGATCTTTATTGTAATCTTTGCATGCACTTTGATAGCATGTGAAGGAATTGTAGGGGGAGACGGAAGAATTTATTCACTGGGGACAAAGGAACCTTTGGACAGCGTTGAGTTTGTACTTTATTTAAACGACCATGCGAGAACACCGACCTATTCAGATAAGAATGGTTTTTTTAGAGGAAGTAAATTTATTGGATGCGTACCAAGTTGTCCTGACGCAAAAGTTGAATTAAAAAAGGACGGATATGAAACGAAAATAATTGACTTTAAAGAGTTTTGGAAAGAAAATGAATATAACCCGCAGTTACGTGACAGCCTTGTGATATTCATGCGACCATTGAAGAACTAAAATTTAGAATGCGTGAATGAGTGCTACGAAATGGAGTATCGTAGGTTGTTAAAGTATGTGATGCTAAATTTCATTTGCAACATGGGACAAAGATGTAGGTATTTAAACCCCCATACGTTTCATAGATAACCGTTGAGTGCAAGCAAATTAAATACCAGATGAAATTATGAGAACCATTATTCTACTACTATTCTGCATAACAACGAATTTTTGTTTAGCTCAAACAAAGCAGTATTCGGACTTTGTTAAAAAGGCTGACTCGTTATATAAAGTAAAAGATTACAAAAATTCTGCTTTAAACTATTCATCTGCTTTCAAAGCGAATGGATGGAAGGACTTCATTAAAGACAGATACAATGCAGCGTGTTCCTGGGCTTTATCAGGTAATGCCGACAGTGCATTCTTTCAACTTAACCGAATAGCAACAAAAGTAAACTATTCGAACTATGAACACATTACCACTGATTCTGATTTAGACGGGTTACATCGTGACAAAAGATGGCTTCCTCTTATAGAACTTATTAAACAAAATAAGGATAAAGCAGAAGCGAATTTAAATAAGCCATTGGCCAACCGACTTGATAGCATCTTTATAGAAGATCAAAAATACAGACAAATGATTGGAGATATTGAAAAAAGATATGGGGACGAATCGAACGAAATGAAAAATCTATGGCGTACAATCAGGCAAAAGGACTCGATAAATGTGATTAAAGTGACAGCTATTTTAGACAAATTTGGCTGGCTGGGCGCGGACGTAGTTGGGGCACAAGGGAACCATACATTGTTTCTTGTTATTCAGCATTCTGACCAAAAGACGCAAGAGAAATATCTGCCTATGATGAGAGAGGCTGTAAAGAATGGAAAAGCATCCGGTAGCAATTTGGCTTTAGTAGAAGACAGAGTTGCTTTGGGACAAGGAAAGAAACATGTAAGCTCCCCTAAAGTTCGGCCATTTAAAAGTTGAAAATAAATGTTCAATTT
>CAZNCO010000578.1:0-3469 GCA_964571345.1 uncultured Ohtaekwangia sp. | reverse complement strand
AAAACGTAAGCGACTGCAGGCGAGCCAACATCTTCGGTGAAACCGATCACCTTCCAGCTTGTAGCGATCCCATCGATTGAAAGTTTAATGACATCGCCAACCCTCACGGCAGGTGAAATGGCGCGGGCCATTTGATTCAGCACCACCGCATCTTCCTGTTCATTCGTCAGCCAGCTCCCCTCTGTGAGGGTAGGATTCAACACGGCCGTGGGCACAGGCAGGGCTTGCATGGTGAAACTTCCATGCCCCTTGTCTGGATAGGTGCGTGAAATTTCAAAGTTATTTTCCTTTATAAAAGCAGTTGGTGCGTAGCTCCAGGCCTCAGCACAGGTTACGCCTTCTATTTGCCTTATCTTCTCGATTATGGAATCGGCAACAATTGATTGATTTAATTTTATTTCCTGATCGTAGAGTCGTTGCAAATAAATTCTTTTCAAGTTGGCATTCCACGCTTCAGACACATTCAATGCTGTCATGAACATCGCGCCACCGGCAGCCAGCAGTCCGAGTGTCATCAGCAATCGTGGGCGCTGACGAAATACATTGCGAAAAGACAGTTTAAACGTCTCACCCCACCAGCTCACTTGCCACCGTGCTTTTTGCACCCGCGAAGATGATAATCCAAAATTGTCCAATGCCTTTCGCACCGGCATGCGACTGCCGCGCATCACCGGGAAAGTCGCAGCCGCCAGCGGAACAAGCAGACCCGATCCCGCCTGTGTTAATAAAACCCAGGTTGGAATAGAACGATCTGTAATCTCAAGATTGAGCAGCACAGAAATCTGAGAGTAAAAAGCCGCGGCTGCCAATCGGCTCAATGGAACTGCGACCAACAACGCAACCATGCAAAGCATCACCATCATAAATAAATACATGCTGGCCATCTGCGAAGAACTGGCACCAATAGTCTTCATCACACCAATCTGCCGGATTTGTTTTACCATCAGCGTGGCCATGGAAGTAGCTACGAGGATGGAGCCCAATATCAAAATGAGGAAAGCAAAGATGGTGAAGATGGTGAGTACTGCATTCATCTGTGTCTGATGCGGATGGCGCCCCGGTGGCGGCACCTGTATTTCATGTACGTCATATTTATTCTTTCTCAACCATGTTGCTACTGCAGACGCCTGCGCAGTGATGCGTTCAGTTGAGTTTTCGTTTGCACTCACCGCGATGCGCAGTTGATCAAAGCCTTGTGTTTCGCCAAGGTCATGCAACGTGGCCAGGGAAATATATCCATAACCTGTTTGCTCTTGCCACGCAGGCGCCAACCCCGGATCATGCACGACACCCGCAAGTTTTATTTCCTTCGGCTCACCATATGGAGTTTTTACAATAATGCTTTCTCCTTCCTTAGCATTCATCATCATCAGCGCGGTTCGCTCAGCCAGCATCGTGCCAGCAGGTGGATTGGCAGAGCCCGATATAAATCGAACCTTATTCATACGCATATCGGCAAAATCATCCACTACAAACAGAAGCATGGGATACCACTTGTCGCCAATCTTCATGCGGGCAGTTAATGTTGCTCTTCGTTCCGCTTCCCGAATGCCTGGAATTTTCTTTATACTGTCAAGCAGACCCATTGAAATATTTTGTTCCAGCTCAAGGGTAGCAGAGGCAGGATGAGTGCTCATGTAATTGCTCGTCATCTCACGGCTGATCACACTGTAGCCGCCCAGGATGGCGCCTACTCCGAACACACCTATTGCTATTGCCAAAATCAGCATACTGTTTTTAGAGAAATCAGAGGTGAGGTCGCGGATTACTTTCAAATATCTTAGTTTCATAATAGGATGAATTAATTAGCTGCCATTGCGAATGATTCTTCTTCGATCACACCATCGAGAATGTGGATGTTGCGTTCGAACCAGGAAGCAAAATCTTTCTCGTGGGTAACTACCACTACAGTCTTACCTGCCCGGGCCAGGCTTGCAAACAATTCCATGATGGCGGTGGCATTCTGTGAGTCAAGATTCCCGGTAGGTTCATCGGCCACGAGGATAGGAGGATCGTTGGCGAGAGCACGTGCGATGGCCGCGCGTTGCTGCTGTCCGCCAGACAAAGCCGAAGGAAACTTATCGGCTTGCTCGCGGATGTTCACTTGCTCCAGCAAAGTAAGGGCTCGTTGCATACGTTCGTTTTTTGGATACGTGTTACAGAAATCCATTGGTAGCATAATGTTTTCCAGTATGGTGAGCGTAGGCAGTAGTTGAAAGAACTGAAACACTACGCCAATATTTTTTCCGCGCCAGCTGGCCAGCTCACTTTCCGAAAGTTTATCAACATGCACTTCGTTGATGATTATTTCTCCGGCTGTTGGCTTGTCGATGCCGGTGATGATATTCAGTAACGTGGATTTGCCGCTGCCCGATTTGCCGGTGATAGCGATGAGCTGTCCCCTGCCAATGTTCAGCTTGACATTTTTCAGTGCAGTAAAGGTTCCACCTGCCACCGGAAACGACTTGGTCACGCCCCGTAAGGTGATAATTGGTTTGATTGTGTCCATACTTGTTGCTTTTTGATGCAACAATACGGAGCCGCGAGTCACGCAGCGTCTATCGGAATCCAGCCGGACGTCCGGATGCGTTTTTAGATTCTATTTACGAATAACGTTCCTAGAATAGGAGCAATTTCCTGTAAAGTCTTAGCTCCTTGTATTTGCTGGTTGATCGTTTCCCGAAGTGCAACCCAGTTGACTCTTTTTGTAAAGAGAGATTTTTGCTCGAGTAGGTTAAAAACAGTTGCTACATAACTCTGCAGAGAATCTGGATGTGAAGTCGTAATCTCTTGGCCCAAGGCTATTTGAGAAATCGTTAGGAAGTAAATTAGGGAAACCGAGTATCGCATAAGAGTCATTAATCAAAAAATCATTTCCCCACCCCCTTCAAAAACTCATTCAACTCCTTTAAGTTATCTGTGTTTATTAAATCTACTCCGGCATTGAGCAAGGTTTGCCAGGCAAGTTTGTTATCAGGTATAGCCCATAGACGGAATTTCTTTCCTTCACTGTGGATGTATTGCGCGAGCTCTTTTATTTTCTGAAGATCAGAAGGACCGGGCGGTTGCTTGCCGTCCCATTTGCACCAATTCCAATAGGAGTCGCTGATCACCGGCATTACATCACTTGAAAAACCTTTGCCGATATCCGAAGGCCTTCCATCCAAACCAAGCCCCTCGTATTTCTTGATCACGCTGTTCATAGGCCTGTTTCCCGACAGAAAGATGTTAATGGGGCACTCAGAAGGAAAGCATTTTAACTTAGGATATGATTTCATCAATTCTTTCAACGCCAGGTAGGTAGTATCAGCATTCGTCTTGATGTCAATCATTAAATAGAAAGTATGAAGATCGCCTTTGTAAACAGATCCCCTATTCACCTTTAGTAAACTATCCAGCGGCTTGAGATACAGTTGCTCTAAAGAAAGCGAAGCCGCTGGGCCGAACCGCGGCGGTACTGGCGGTAATC
>CAZNCO010000577.1:0-3473 GCA_964571345.1 uncultured Ohtaekwangia sp. | reverse complement strand
AATCCAAAGAGGTAAAGGTCAGTTTTCTGCACCGGGTAAAAGTGGCATTTGAATGGGCTGTACAATATTACCTTCTGATGCTCTGCATCGCTGCTGCCGCTGCCGTGTTCGGGTTTTTCCTGTTATTGATTATCGACAAGCTACTGCCTTCGATAACAACCAAACTCAACCAGTAGCCCCTAACTTGATGATTGCTGACTAGCCGCCTTCAGCTCGGCAATCAAACGTTCCATGGTGTTAATTCCCCAGTGCTCTTTGTATTTTCCATCTTCAATACGAACGATGTCAATCACGTCAATACTTATTTTTCGGCCCGTTGGAGGGATACCAAGGAAGGTACCGAGATGTGTGCCTGTAATTGCTTTCCGGGAATTCACTTTGTCTCCCTCAGCAAGCCGATCAAAGAATTCAACCTTTAAATCAGGGAAAGCAGGTCTTAAAATATTGGCGAACATATTCCACATCCCTTCCGGACCGTTGCTAATGGATGGGCGGAGCCGTTCGGTTAACAAAATCATCGTGAATTAATTCCTTAAACGAAGCTGCGTTTCCTTCTTCAAAAAGCTCTTTGTTAAAGCGCCTGACTACTAGTTTGTTTTTTTCTTGCAAAGTCATTCTATTTTAAGTTAGGTGTAGGTAAAGAAATTCAATAATAAAAAACTCTGTGTTTCTTTCTGCGAACACTGTTCTGTTTGTGGTTAGAAAATCTAAACCACAGAGATTCTGTGTTAAGTACCAAGTATAAAATTACTAATTTTGATTAGTAGGCGGCCTTGAGCCAGCCTGTAAAGAGAGGCAGTTATTACTTAGGTAGTGATTGTCTCTCCCTTTTTTAAGCGGCTTCCTTTTCTGCTTCATTGTTAAGTTGTTCTTTTCTATAATCTTTTTTGTAGTTCGTGTTAGTTTTATACAACGTATAGATTAATTCCAATAGTTTTCTTTGAACCGCCACTGCAGCTTTCATTTTCACACCATGCTTTGATACTAATCTGGCAAAGACAACCTTAAACCTTTCTTCGTGCCGGATAGCTGCTAAAGCCGGCAGGTGCATGGCTTTGCGTAAATGCTTGTTTCCCTTCTTCGATATTTTAGGCTTTCCTTTTACCGATGTGCCCGATTGTTTTTCTTTTACATCCAATCCCGCATAGCTGGTCAACTGTCGTTTATTACGTATTAATTCAAACCCATTGGTTTCAGCCAAGACAGTAACTGCCGTTAATGACCCCACACCCGGTATAGAACAAATCAAATTCACAGATTTACTCACTTCTTTTTCCTGCTTTACCAAGGTGTTGATTTCTTCCTTGATTTCAACCTCTTGTTTGTTGAGCAGCTTGATCCGTGCCTTTATCCTGGCTACACTATTCTTATTGGGCTGTGCTTGTGTTTCTTCCGCATGTAATTGGTTCTTGGCCATGGTTCTCTCTTCTACGATCTGATCCCGCTCACGGGTTAATTGCCTTAGTTCTCTAAAGATGTCTTTAGGCCGTTTCCAGCAATCCAGTTTTCTTTCCAATCCAAACCGTGCTTCTTCTCTAAAAATATTCCTATCACTTTGTAAACATAGGAGGCGCAAAGAACGCTGAGTAACGCAAAGGAATTCCTCAACAATTCAGAGGAATCAAAAAATCATCATTAAAATATTTACTCCAACGGAATATCCCCAGGCTGCTCACCAATCACTTCCACTTTAGGTGGAAGCAATTTGTACATCACCGGTGTTACTAATCGCGAGAGTAATGTTGAGCTTATCAATCCACCGATAATCACCAATGCGAGTGGAGAGTATAACGGGTTGCCTTCAATGGCGAGTGGAATCAATCCGCCAATCGCGGTAAGCGAAGTGAGCACGATGGGCACAAAACGGATTTCACCAGCGTGTTCAATTGCCTCATCAAGTGGTACGCCTCTTTCGCGCAGCTGATGTGTGAAGTCAACTAATAATATGGAGTTCTTCACTTCAATTCCGACCAATGCAATCAATCCAACTACTGCCACAAACGACAATGGATTGCCGGTGAGAAATAGCATCGTCACTGCGCCAATGACTCCCAACGGAATAACCGACAACACTATCAACGTACTCTTGAAATTTCCAAACTCCAGCACCAACACGGCAATGAATCCAAATGCCGTGATCAAAATAATAGTGCCCAACCCCCCGAATGACTCTTGTTTGTTTTCGACTTCACCTGCGGCCACATAGCGATAGCCTTTCGGGAATGGGTACTTGTCTAATTTCTTCAACACATCGTTTGTCACATCTTCATACAAGTAGCCGCTTTTCACGAAAGAAGTAACGGTAGAGAAACGATCTTTATCATAATGGCGCACTAGGTTAGGCGAGGTCTCAAATTCAATGGTAGCAACTTGCTTGAGCGGAATCGCCTGGCCGCTGAGTGAATTGACATAGAGTTTGTCAAACACCTCATACGTTGCAAATTTTCCTTTTGGCAAAGTAACATTGATGTTGATTTCATCTTCACCTTCACCGGGAGTAAACTCACCTACATTCAAACCGGCAACACCTAATCGCACTACTTTGTCAATATCACTGATCGCAATTCCGAGTTGACCAGCTTTCTCTTTATTAATCTTCACACGCAAATCGGTTTGTTGATTGGCGAGCGGATTGTTCACGTAAATGGTTCCCTCTGTCTTTTTCAGAATCTGCTCAATGTCCAGCGAAATCTTTCTGAGCGTATCGAGGTTTTCACCAAACAAGCGCAAGGCAATTGGCGCTTCAAGAGGCGGGCCTTGCTCAAAATCCTTCACTTCAATTTTCGCATTAGGATAATAAAAGAATTTGTCGCGGAGTTTGTCAATCAGTTCGGTCTTCTTCTCCGGAGTGAGTCCATTCAGCTGCACATAAAACTGGGCGAAGTTGGGCGACTCGCTGCGTGCGATCACGTTGTAGTAGATGCGAGGATTTCCTTTGCCCACGTTGGTGGTGAAGTAGGTGATGTCTTTTTCTTTTTTCAACTCGCTCTCTACATACCGAGCCACGCGGTCGGTCTCGAACAAGGTTGTACTACCCGGAGTTTCAATGTTGATGAGAAACTGCGGCTTCTCTGATTTTGGAAATAAACTGAAACCAACAACTGGAAACAACGACAAACTTCCTACGAAGAGAACCAGTGCAAGCCCAAGCGTAGCCCACGGATGGCGTAGTGCCCAATGCAACGCTTTCGTATAAGTACCACTGATTCCTTTCTTCAGCGCGCGCAGAAAAATATTTCCTTCTTTAGAAGTATGAGTCTTCAACAAGCGGCTTGACAAGAAGGGAACAATCGTAAGTGAAACAAACAACGAAGCGAGCACCGACATGATCACAGCAATCGGCAGACTGCGAATGAAATCACGTGCTTGTTCCGGTAAAAATACAAGAGGAAGAAACTATCACTTATAAACATCTCCGAGCCCAAGAGACGGACTCCTACACCGGATGCCTGATTCTGCTTGAAGAAGAACAA
>CAZNCO010000576.1:0-3475 GCA_964571345.1 uncultured Ohtaekwangia sp. | reverse complement strand
GCCCGCTTGAGTGCGTATGACAAACTTTTGACGCAAGAAGTAAAAGAACGTGAAGAAAAATTAGAGTTGTTTATTCCGCCCGGCCCGCGTCTGGGTAACAAAGTCATTGAAGCGAACGGAGTGGCAAAAGGCTATGGCGATAAATTGTTGTATGAAAATCTGACGTTCTCTTTGCCACCTGCAGGCATTGTCGGAATTATTGGTCCGAATGGTGCCGGTAAGACTACTCTCTTTAAAATGATTACAGGCATTGAGAAACCCGATGCCGGAACATTCTCTGTGGGTGAAACCGTAAAGATCGCATATGTAGACCAGGAACACGATGATTTGAAGCCAGAAGACACCGTGTTTCAGGCGATTACCGGTGGCCAGGATCTGATCATGATTGGAGGGAAGGAAATTAACTCGCGTGCATATGTGAGTAAATTCAATTTCAGCGGGACCGATCAGCAGAAGAAAATAAAAGAACTTTCAGGTGGTATGCGCAATCGCGTTCACCTGGCAATTGCGTTAAAGCAAGGCGGAAACTTGTTGCTATTGGATGAGCCGACCAACGATCTTGACGTAAACACACTTCGAGCTTTGGAAGAAGCCCTCGAAAACTTTGCTGGTTGCGCGGTAATTATTTCTCACGACCGCTGGTTCCTCGATAGGGTGTGCACACATATTCTTGCTTTTGAAGGAAACTCTGTCGCCTATTGGTTTGAAGGTTCTTTCAGCGAATACGAAGAGAACAAGAAGAAACGCCTGGGCGATGATCAGCCGCACCGCATAAAGTATAAGAAACTTGTGAAGTAATTTGAAGATTTGAGAATGAGTTGATTTGAAAATTATTGACCTGTCATTTTCAAATTTCAAATTAGTTAATTTTCAAATTATGAGACCTGTATATACTATCCTTCTATTAGCGCTATCCAACACGTTCATGACCTTCGCATGGTATGGTCATTTGAAGTTTAAAGAGATGAAGTGGAGCGAGAATCTTTCCCTGGTGTGGGTGATTCTCATTAGCTGGGGAATTGCATTGTTTGAATATATTCTACAGGTGCCGGCTAATCGTATCGGCTTCAAGGAATACGGTGGTCCTTTTTCATTAATCGAATTGAAAGTGCTTCAGGAAGTTATTACACTCACAGTATTTGTTATTTTCTCATTGGCATTTTTCAAGAACGAAACGTTCCGGCTCAATCATTTCATTGGGTTTGTTTTTCTGATCCTGGCGGTGTACTTCATTTTCAAGAAGTAAATAGTTTTGCGCCCGAGCGCCATTGCCTGAAACTTTTCTATCTTCAATTATGAAAAATTTTTTTGCAATCATACTCTTTCCCGCTATAGTTTTTTCTCAAACCAAATACGGGATTGACCCTGTTAAAGTATTGCAATACAAAGCATCGATTAAATCAAATCCTGAAAAGGAATTGGTTGATCTGGAAAAATTCATACCGGGAATTGTTCTTGATATTCGCTATGCGACTAAAAATAATTTCACAAAAGAGAAAGTTTACAATCTCGCAAAAGCATACGCGCGCAAACCCGTGGCGGAAGCATTGAAGCGTGCACAAACTGATTTCAAAAAACTTGGATATGGTATAAAAATTTATGATGCTTATCGCCCTTACTCGGCTACCGTAAAATTTTATGAGCTGATGAAAGGTGATACTACTTATGTAGCCAATCCTTACAAGGGCTCACGTCACAATCGTGGCTGTGCAATTGATATGAATCTTGTAGACTTGAAAACCGGCAAAGAATTAAAAATGCCGACAAGTTATGATGCAATGCAAAAGGAATCGTGGCCAACAACACCCGTTATTGATCCTGTGGTAAGGACAAATCGTGACAAATTGATTTCTGTAATGGAGAGTAATGGGTTCAAAGTGTACATGACTGAGTGGTGGCACTTTGATTTTATTGGTTGGGAAAAGTTTGAGGTTATGGGAATTGATTTTGAGGAACTGAAATAGACTGAAGATGGATAGGAGAGAAATATTTATCAATGCGCTTCTGATGGCAAGGGTAAGAAATATAGCTCTTGCAATTCTTCTTTTGATGTCTATTTCTATCAGCTATTGGTCGGTGTTAACTCCGTATGTACAAGGTGAGATTAGTAAAGAGAAAATAATTCTATTCTCTTCAATTGAGTTATTGTTATTTTTGGTGATTTACTGGATTGTTCTCACTACAAACTATGTGATGAGAGTTGTCTCAAGCTCCAGTATAGAAACCTGTTTAAGAATCCTTTGCTATAGGATTCTGGTAAAAGAATTCGAAAAGAATGAACTGGTTCTTTCACTTAAGCAAAACCAAGAAAAGTTTTATGTTGTGAGAATTGAAAAAGATCAAGCTGTTCTCTTTGAAGAAATTATGCCGGATAAGAAAACAACCGACAAGGTGTTTGAAGATTTAGAACGTTTTCTGAGTTGAATCTTTAATAAAAAATCCCGACCATTTCTGATCGGGATTTTCTTTAATTCAAAATCTTAGTTATTTGTTGATCTCCTGGAAGTCTCCTTTTAGCGTTCCTGTTAAACTAATAAACTCAACTCTTCGGTTTTGCGACTTTCCGTCTGCGGTCAGGTTGGTGGCTACAGGTTTGGCCTCACCCCATCCTCGTGCACGTAAGCGGTAATCGCGGATACCGAACTTGATCAATGCTTGTTTGATTGCCTCAGCCCTTGCTTCTGATAATTTTTGATTGGCGATTGCATCACCATCACTATCCGTATGACCTTCAATACTAAACGAGATGCTCGGATATTCCTTCATGAAAGTGGCAATCTTGTTGATCGTAGTGAACGACTGAGGTTTGATCGTTGCTTTAGCAACATCAAAGAGAATATCGCGGGTGGAGAACATACCTTTCGATACCACTTGCTCGTAAAGGGACATTTCATCCGGTGTTGAAACCACACAGCCATTCGCATCTGTGACGTTCACAGTATAAACACCCAACGTCAGGTTTTGAATGTCTTCTGTTGTGGCTCCATGGCTCCACAAATATTTATATGGTTTCACTCCCCCTGTTACGGAGATGAAGATAGCACCGCTTGCATCGCCACAACATTTTACGTTTCTAACGGAGTCGATATGCAATGCCAGCTGAGCAGGTTCAGTGATTTCTGAGTGTATTGTACGGAGACATCCATTGCCGTCAGTAACTAACACGGAATAACTATCTGCTTTTAGCTTGCTAAGATCCTGTTCTTTGCTTCCGTTGCTCCACGCATATTGATAAGGCTGAACACCACCACTAACTTCGATATCCAAAGCTCCGGTTTCTTGCCCATAGCATTTGATGTCTATCTTGGATGCAACTTTTGCATCAAACATAGGAGGCTCTTCGATTGTAGCTTCAAGTTGGCTCATACAACCGTTTCCTTCAGTGATTGTCAAGGTGTAATTTCCAGCGGGCAGATTGGAAATATCTTCCGTCTCTGCTCCATTGTTCCACTTGAATTTATACGGTGCAACACCT
>CAZNCO010000575.1:0-3478 GCA_964571345.1 uncultured Ohtaekwangia sp. | reverse complement strand
TGGTTTTTCATCAATGTAATTGCTATCGCCAAACTAATTCCTGGTATCCAACGAAAAGTATCCCGAACGATTTTTTTGAAGCTCCAAATGCCTGTCGATAGAATATATGCTGGATCAATAAACGGATTAACAATATATAACCGATAATAACGTATTCCGTAGGCTATAAACAGCACGGCAAAGAAAATACCAAGCATTAGCCTTACCCTATTCTGATTTTTAGAATAAGAAGGAATAATGTAATAGATGATAAAATACGTAATGAATGCGGTGAATGGAATTACCAAAACACGGCTTAAAATTGCATGACTAGTAAATTCATTGTCCGCAGAAATGACAATTAAAATACTAATGCAATCAAAAATCCAAAATAAGCTATGACGAAGAATTCTCAGGCTCCAGCGATTGCTCCAAACCAACGCGTCAAGAAATTTCATACTACTTTTAAAAGTAGAAATATTTGACCAGCTATTTTAATTTCTGATAAACGAAATATGAAATAAAAAAACTGCTCCCGGCTGGAGCAGTTTTTATTGTCCTCATGCTTTGTTTAATAACCTTATTTTATTAACCTAAAACGAGGAAAGAGCCCAAATTTATAAATCAAACCCTTAGTCTGACCTGATATTCAACGAAATAGCTATTCAACCAACCAGAAAATATAAAAGTAATAACCAATCGACTTGATTGATTTTTAATTCAATGGCAATATCTATTTAGATTAAAATGATATTAAAATGACTTTAGAGATGTAAGAATACCTGAGCAACTGAACAAGGAGAATTGATGAAATTCCGTACCACCCAATGTTAATCTCAATACGAGTATGCACAGATTATTCTCTGCGTGATACCTTAAAGTTTCTCTCACTTTGGATAAAGTATCCCTCAGATGAGATTCCGTTTACTTGCAATATAAATTGGCCTTCATCATCCGGTGTATCAAATGAAATGCTTGCTTCGCCTTCTTCGTTTAGTGTTATTTCAGGATCCCAATAAAGACATTCACGAAAGTAGGGTAACCTGTCATTCTGCCCTTCTGAAACAAAATTTTTGAAGTCAACTTTGCTCCTCACTCCTACCACATGTGGATAGCGTGAAGACAGCGTTTGCCAACTTGAATTTTTTTTGGTCATTACAAAAACAACGCCATTTTTACCGAGTTCGCCAATGGATTTAAGCTTGTTTAATTTCCTTACAATCTTGATAGCGGCAACATCGGCAGGCTTCAATTGAAATAAATAGTTAATGTCTTTAGTCATCATCCCATCGATGATTATAAGAGGATTCTTAGACGATGTAAATCCACTTTCAAGGGATTGTTGTAGGTAGAGCCTTAGTTCAAATTGATCATTTTTTGTTCTGATTTTTAAAATTGGAATAATTTCTTTTATCAGTTCTTCCATGGTCGGAAAAATCAAATAGTTAGCTAAGTTTAAATCAACATCCGGCTCCATATAATCATCCTCTACCCAACTAAGTTCTTTTTTATTTGTTTTATTCGGAGGCTCCAAGGCTTGATAAGATTTTTCCACTTTTCGTTTCTTCGTCTTGTAATCTCCATACCAATTTTTGGAAAGATCTACCTCACTACTGTGAAAACTAATGTTTGGAATCTGCTCCTGATAAAAACTCATTTCAATATCATGCAGCTCTTTTCCCTTATGTTCAGCTGAAAAGAAAAGTATATCGTCATCATAAAAATCATAAAACACAGGAAAATCAAATTCATCATTTTTGGTGTACAAATCATAACCAATCAGATTTTTCTGCAAGTAGATTAAAAGGTGAGTAGAGTCAGGTATTGGAGAACCATCCTTATTCACTAATTTACCTTTCCATACAATAGAATTAATCATTTCATTTTTGTCAATTTTTATTGACTCCGAAAAAGAGCTCAGAGGGTTTTCTTCACTCGTAGCCTTTCTATTTACAACCCTTACAGAAATTTTTCCACTCAACGGAGAATCCCCCTTCTTAACTCTGATTTTAGCTACCACTTTATTTCTAGCAGAATAGTGTTCACCAAGTCCCAAGACCTCAGTTTTTGTAAAGTCATTTTCATTAGGATATTCCCTTGCGTGTTTTGGCTCTATCGTTTCAGTTCCAGCTAAGGAAAAAAACCTTTTCCATTCAAATATCGATTCACCGCGGGTTATGGCATGAATTCTAAGCAGGTAAATTTCTGGTTTCAATTCTGCGGAAAATACAATCTGACTGCTGCCGTAGCCGTTTGTCAATCGTAAATATTGTTCAAGTAAAATAGTGTTCTGTTGACTAATAACTTCCACATGGAGTAATTGGTTACCGTTCCATGCATTTTTGCTTTCCGACAATAACTTTACGCTAAAGAAAGCAGTATCTCCAGGTATGTAATAATCCTGGTTAAAGAAGACATTCATTCGAGCCTGAAATGGTACCTGTTGGCTAACGCAATTAATTTGAATGCCTATGACAAATGCGATAATTAAACATGTTGATTTCATTTCCAAAAATCAGGGATAACATTAGTAGCTGAACTATCCGTTGAAAGGCAACTATCCTTAACAATTTCATCAATTATCGCATAAGGTATCTCCGTTCGTTTAATCCATAAGTCCGCTCGCGCAATACCGCATGCCGAAAAAATGCCCAATGCTCTTTTATACTCTACATTGCTTTTAATGTTACCAGGAATTTTGCCCATGGTAGGTTGAAATAAACTTGAGCCCGATTGCATTTGAACGGCAACTTGATTCCAAAATTCATACGCTGTTTCAGACAGGCTCAATTGCTGAAGTTGTAAAAAGTATTTTTCATAAAATCTTCTCGCATTTACCGGAATAAAATCGATTTTAATACCCTTCGCGCTTTGGCTCGTAATTATTCTGGAGTCGGAGATCAATGGGATTTGCTGATTCTCGTAAACCCAGCAATCGCAGCAAGTGCAAATACCTACCTTTTGAATATTTATGTAATCTGTTGATATGTAACCACTACAGGGCAGTGGTGCTGCCAAATGATAGGGCAATCCTGGCATCCCAGTATTTATGATAGTTACCAACTCCGGGTGTGTATAAATACGATAAGTGCCATTCCACTTCCATCTCATTAGAGGAGGATTGTTAGCGAAAGTTGCATCGATCAGTATATTGAATCCATTATTTGAGATGACCTCTCCATTTGAAATAGATTCCTTAAATTCAAAATTATAATAAACACTATCTATACTTCCCGGGGGGTTAAGTATTTCTGGAATCGAGTAATATGATTCTCCTTCCGCAGTGGTTATTTCAATATGGTATGAAAATCCATATTGTCCTTGAATTCCATTTTCAGAGGTCTGATAAATGCCAGCCATTGTTTCTGTCAACTGCTCTGCATTGCCATGATCGTCCTTCAGGATGATAGTTGCTTTTTTCACAGGACTCAAGGCATTAGAATAATCTCCGATAGCACCAGACCTCAGCAGCTTCACACTGTAAGGTCCGGGCTCATTT
>CAZNCO010000574.1:0-3482 GCA_964571345.1 uncultured Ohtaekwangia sp. | reverse complement strand
TCGTTCAAACATTAGTTACAAATTACTCTATATACTGAGTAAATATACTCAATGTTCTGCATGTGCACTCAATCAAGGTCTGAAAATCGGTAGGCTGTCAAAAAAATGGCCTTGTGGAGAATGAACTCAAGTTGCAAAAATAAGTGATGGTATAAACGGACGAACTGAGGGTGCAAACAATTAAAGTGAGGGTGTAAATACAAAAGTGAGGGTGTAAATAGATTAAGGTTAGGAACTCATATTTAATCAATTCACCTTAACTAAAACCCGAATGAGGGATTAAATCAAAAAGTGAGGGATTAAAATGAGGGATTAAATCATCAGGTGAGGGATTTAAAAAAGTTGTATTGCCTAGCCATTCAGCGTCATGACCAAATTTAAAATTATAAGATCGTAATGTTTTCGAAAGCCAATAGACATTCCGTCTCTTCCAATTGATATTAGGTTTCTTGTCACTGGCTGTAGTTGCCTGCTGTTGAAAAAGTTTGAATGCGTTTCCATTGCATCGCGAATTAATTCCGGTGAAAAGTAGCTTCGGCTGCTTAACGTGATTGCCAAAAGATTCCGGCATAAACGGTTTCCCCCTTACAGCTGTCGCTTTCAGGAACCCCCATTTATTCCGTTTCCTTTTGGCATCATTACACCCGAAGCTGGAGATGCACCATAATTAATTCTTACGATTATGGAAAATAGCAATCTTCAAACTTCACTATTTCAGGTAGCAGAAATCCAGCTATCCTACAAGTCGGCAGTTAAGGCTTCACAGCGTCCGAAGATCAACACATCGAAAGATGCCTATAATGTGTTGATTGAAACTTGGGATGAATCAAAAATCGAATTCATCGAACAGTTCAAAGTGCTTTTACTGAACAGAGCTCACAAAGTTCTTGGAGTCTTTGAAGTTTCTTCGGGAAGTTCTACGGGCACCGTTGCAGACCCTAAACTAATTTTCGCTGCGGCCCTTAAGACAAACGCCTGTGGAATTATCATGGCACATAACCATCCTTCTGGCAATCTCCATCCAAGTCAAGCAGATATTGATCTGACAAAGAAGATGAAAGATGGTGGCAAGTTGTTGGAGATTCAGGTGCTGGATCACGTCATCATCACAAAAGATGGATACTTCTCATTCACGGATGAAGGATTGTAGATTCACAAATGGAAATCCTAGACACCATCCGAAGGTTATGCGACTATCTTACGGCACTTTTTTGAGTTTGCTGCCGATTTATAGAAATAGCTCAAACTTGTGCTCGACTCTATATATAGAGCATTTTTTTGCAATAAGTACCGTGAAAAGGTACTTTACTCAAAGATTTACTTTCTGAATTTCAAAGACCACTTCTTGCAGACCATTTCACCGCCAAACCAAAGGTAGGCCCGTTGCGAAATTCTTGTCAAGGGCAGGGCGAGTGTCGATTGTTCGTTTATTTTTTTTTGGAATCGACACCCTTGACAAGAACTCCGCAACGAGCGCAATTGGCGGCTTGTCGGAAAAAATGGTTGAACGTATTCATAGCAACAAAATTCACCTTAAGCCAAAACTAGATAGGTGCAATAATCTACTCATTTCGTCTTCTTTAGAATTCTGAACCACAGTACGTATCTTTATAGTGACTATGGCTGGAGAGAAATGGATCGATCTACCCGCGACTGACCTCCTTAAAGAGTTCGGCAAAGGCAAATGTGTGCCTGGTTCTGGTAGCGCAGCTGCGCTTCAAGGATTGTTATCCGCTCGCCTATTACAGACGGTTATTAAGATTACCCTGAAGAAAGAAGAATATGCTGGGTGGCATAGTCATTTTACCGAGATACAATCAAAAATCGAAAATACTTCTCTACCCAACTTAGAGCGCTTACTCCAGGAAGATTCGGATCACTTTAATTCAGTTATTAAGTTAAAGAATGACGTTAAGAATGCGGTTGATTCGGAAACGAAATCACAGAACAACAACAAACTCATAGCAGCACAGAGAACAGCAACAAAATTACCAATAGAAATTGCTAAGCTCTGCAAAGAATTAGCCGAGTTTGCACTTATCGCTTTTGACCATGGATACAAAACAGTCAGGGGTGACTCCGGTGTTGCCTTGAATTGTGCTATTTCTGTAGTCGGTGGGTGCTTATCAATTATAGATTTAAATCTAGGCGACTTTGTAAACGATACTTGGACCCTCAAGACGAGACAGGATGCAAATGAACTGAGGGCTGGTTTCCTTGAATTAAAAACGGAATCTCAAACAAGGCAGGATACATCGAAGCAAGAGGCTGAACAGAAAATTTCAATTAATTCATACCATCGTGACTTGCAACCATTTCTTTGGCCGGCTTGGCCAAATTCCAAAGTATCTTACCCTCAAATCGAAAAAATAGTAAGACAATTACAGAACGCCTTTTGGGAGCATAGGCACATCATCTGGAAAGACGATACACCCCAAAGTCTGATGGAGATATTAAAGCCTGAAAAAATTCTTAGCGTCTTAGGGTACGAATTCCAGCAACATACAAGTTTAGGACAGCATACTAGTAACGGAGTCGTTTTTGAGATAGCAGGCTTGATCGATAAGCAAAAAAAAGTAGTAGCCATCTCCAAGAAATTTAAACCAGACATCATAAACTTCACGGCCGCGCACGAACTAGGCCATGCTCTTTTGCACAAACAAACTATGTTGCATCGCGACAAAGCACTAGACGGCTCTGACGAATCTGGCTATCGCAATGAAACCGAAAGACAGGCCGACAAATTCGCAGCCTTATTCTTGATGCCTAGAAAATTAGTCGAAGATGTTTTTGAAGAGTTGTTTAAAACAAAAAGGTTTAAGCCGAATCAAAACAACGTGTTTGCCCTGACACAGGGCAGACTAATGGATTTCAAATCTTTGTGCAAAGACTTGGACGGATTGGTCGGGTATATGGCATCCGCTAGTTACTACGATGGGCGAAACTTCAAATCACTGGCTGAAATATTCAATGTGTCGCCTGGAGCAATGGCAATCCGGTTGAAAGAGCTTGAGTTAGCCGAATTTTAACCAGTCGTTTTCCTACTACCTAACGCAATTGTAAGATCTGTTTTATTTACATCGTTAAAAAGGTCGTCCCTTTTCTCAACAAGTGGATCGTACCAGTCAGCTTTGTCGCGAGCCCATGAAATCCAAATTCTCAGTTCTTCAGTGATGCTTCCGTTTTGATTTGCCTTTTCTTCAACAGCTTGAATATGTTCTCTGATGAGCTTGGCTTCAAATTGTCGTTTTGCCGAATTCAACAATACGTTGAAAGCCACCAACTCTTTTTCTTTATTCACCTGGAACTCAGCCCGAATTGCTTCCTGCACTTTTTCTTCTTCCTTTTTTTTTGCGTTTCTCACATGAACTTCATTCCAGTACTCGGCATCCAATTCTATTTTTGCAACTACCCTAGCAATCTTCTCTTCAATCAAAATGCTCTTTGAATCAAAGACTTCAAATCGAGGATAACCCCTATGA
>CAZNCO010000573.1:0-3492 GCA_964571345.1 uncultured Ohtaekwangia sp. | reverse complement strand
GCCCACAACCGAGTCCGCTTTAGTAGAACAACTAAAAAAACAACTTCGTGATTTGCAAATGGAGCAGCAAAAAAGTATTGAGCAGATGAAGGCAGTGGAGGAAGAGCTGCGACAAAACATGGAAGAAATGGTTGCGACACAGGAAGAAATGAGCCGGAAACAATTGGAAACAGAAGCTCAGATGGAAGCAATTAATACAACCTCAGCATATATCGAGTTTACTCCTCAGGGAATTATTGTAACGGCTAATGATCTTTTTCTGAAAACATTAAAATATGAGTTAAAAGAAATTACTGGTAAGCATCATAAAATGTTCTGCGAAAGCTCGTTCGCTAATTCAAAAGAATACGAACGCTTTTGGGAAAATCTTCGTGCGGGAAAAGCACAGACTGGTGAGTTTAGAAGAATTGCCAAAGATGGTTCAAATGTTTGGCTGATGGCGTCTTACACTCCTGTATTTGATAAGGCAGGGAGTGTGACAAAGGTAATTAAGCTTGCGTCTGATGTAACCGAGCAAAAGTTAAAGAATGCCGACTTCTCAGGACAGATTGATGCGATCAGTAAATCGCAAGCGGTAATTGAATTTAATATGGACGGGACTATCATTACTGCGAATGACAATTTTCTTAAAACATTAGGTTATGCATTGAATGAAATTAAAGGTCAGCATCACAGCATGTTTGTTGAATACTCTTACGGCAAGAGCCCAGCTTATCGTGAGTTTTGGGCGAAACTTAATCGCGGAGAATATGTGGCAGATGAGTTTAAACGACTAGGAAAGGGAGGCAAAGAACTTTGGATTCAGGCTTCGTACAATCCTATTTTGGATTTGAATGGAAAACCTTTTAAGGTAGTAAAGTTTGCAACCGATATCACTGAACAAAAATTAAAAAACATTGACTATCAAGGTCAATTGGAAGCCATCGGACGATCCAATGCTGTGATCGAATTCAACATGGATGGTACAATTATCACGGCCAACGATAATTTTCTGAAGACCCTTGGCTACTCTTCTGTTCATGAAGTAAAGGGAAAGCATCATCAAATGTTTGTTTCTCCGGAATATGCACGCAGCAATGAGTATCGCAATTTCTGGGATACGCTCAATCGTGGTGAATTTTTTGTAGGAACGTATACACGCGTCAATAAAAGAGGCGAAGAAGTTTATATCCAGGCGTCTTATAATCCAATCAAAGATGCTGAGGGTAAACCCTATAAAGTTGTAAAGTATGCCTTGGATATGACGGAGGTAATTCGTGTGATCAAAGCAATGGCCAAAGGAGATTTGAGTTTGCGCTGCGACACCAACGCAGACAATGGAGGCCTTACGGCAGAGATCAATAAGACACTCGATAATCTGAATTCGGTTTTGAGTAATATAAGCCAGGGCTCGGATGTGGTTGCAAAGTCTTCGGATTTATTACAGAAGAAGACAGACGACATGAAACGCAGCACTACCGAAGTGGCCACAGCTATTTCGCAAATGGCAAAAGGAGCGCAAGATCAGGCATCGCGCACAGATGAGTCATCTAAGCTGATTAATCATGTGATGACTTCTTCCAATGAAATGGAGAAGAAAGCAAACTTGATCAACAAAGCTGCTGAGAAAGGATTGGAAAGCTCCAACTTGGGTATGAGAACGGTGAAAGTGCTGGTAAACAACATGACGGGCATTAAAGAATCTGCCGGACAAACTTCGCAGTCTATTAGTGTATTGACGAAGCGCACAGAAGAAATTGGCCGCACGCTGAATGTGATTACGGACATCGCAAGCCAGACAAATTTGTTGGCCCTGAATGCGGCGATTGAAGCTGCTCGTGCAGGCGATGCGGGCCGCGGCTTTGCAGTAGTAGCAGAGGAGATACGGAAGTTGGCAGAAGACTCACGCAAATCAGCAGTAGAAATCGAAAAAATCATTGGCGATGTTCAGAAGGATACGCAGGCCGCTGGTAAAGCAATTGAAACCATGGAATCCAGCGTGAAAGAAGGGAACAAGTCAAGCGTGGAGGCAGAATTGATCTTTCAGGAGATTGCCAAGTCGAGCGAAGAAACATTCAGTGCTTCGAAAGAAATTCAAGCTGCAACCATCACCCAAAAGGAATCGATCGGATCGGTAGTGAAAAATATCGAGCAGATTGTGGTGGTGTCTGAAGAGACAGCAGCCGGCACACAACAAGTAGCAAGCTCTAGCCAGCAGATGAGTGGTGGCATGATGGAAATTGCGAAAGCTGGAGATGAACTTTCTGCCGTGGCTGCAGAACTGCAAGCGGGCATTCAACAATTTAAATTAAAGAAGTAGGGGGTTGTGTTGGAAGGTCGGCCTCTCTCTGGAGGTCGGCCTTATTTCAAAGATTGAATTCACAAAAACAAATTGTTATGGCTGAACAAACAAAAGCAAAAGATACAACTGCAGGCTCAACCAGGAATTTACAGATAGTTGTCTTCAAGTTGGGCAATGAGGAATACGGACTTCACATTGATCAGATTAAAGAAGTAGTGATCACACCAAATATCACACGCATGCCGCAAACGCCTTCATATGTAAAAGGTGTTGCAAATATTCGTGGTAACGTGATCGCAATTTTCGATCTCGAGGATCGCTTCAATCTTTCAAGAACGATTCAAACACAGGGCAGCAAATATACGCTGGTGGTGGAAAGTGAAGATGTGAAATTAGGATTGCTGGTAAACGAAGTTCCCAATACGGTCACCGTAAACGCGGCAGACCTGGATGAATCGGTTGGCATCATCCATGATTCAAGCACAGAGACCAATTACATCAAAGGAATCATTAAAAGTGGTAAGCGCTTGATTATTCTCATCGACATCTTTAAGGTGATCGATCACGAAATGACAAGTGCTATTAAGAAAGCAAATGTTGCGGCATGATAGAGTACACATTAAATATTGGTGAAGTAGCTACATCCACGGAAAAAGCAACCTACACCTGTCTTGGGTTAGGCTCTTGCGTTGGTCTTTTTATTCAGGATCGAATTAGCGGCCACAGTGGAGGTGCTCATATTTTTCTTCCTGATGCGGAACTGGCTCCGGAAAATTATTCGCAGTTCAGCAGTGCAACGTATGCCATCGATGAAATTTTAAGACGCATGAAGATGAATGGAAGTTGTCTTACATCGCTACGGGCAAAAGTAACAGGCGGTGCAAATGTGCTAGGTACTCAAATGAGTATAGGCGAGCGCAATGCACAATCTGTATTAAAGGAATTAATTGACCGCAGAATTTTCATTGCTGCAAAAGACCTGGGCGGAAACTATTCCCGCTCCGCAAAATTTGAAAGTGACTCGGGAGTAATGACCGTTCGGATTTCTCAAATCAACCAATACAAAACTTATTAACTAAAATTATTTAGCTATGGGAAAAAGTGTTTTAATCGTTGACGACTCGCTCTACATGCGAACGCTCATCAAAGATGCTCTTGAAGGAGGCGGATACAGCGTGGTAGGCCAGGCAGCCAATGGTGAAGAAGCCATT
>CAZNCO010000572.1:0-3493 GCA_964571345.1 uncultured Ohtaekwangia sp. | reverse complement strand
TTCTTTAAAGAAAGAGCCACCATCATTGAAATTGTAGGGTACAGTATCATCGCAGTTGCACTGGTGTTATTCAACTACCCAATCCTGAAACGCATTGCGTCTTAGCAACGCATCTTTCGGCTTCTGCGAAAACGGACGTCACCTCAAGTTTCCTGACTCAGTCTCAATCCGCTGTCAAAATACCATGTAAGAAATTGCGGCATTCCTCATTTTTTCCGGCTCTCAAATTTTGGTATTTTAATCAGTTCAAAGTCTGTTTTAATGTAAACTTTAATCGAAGTAAGTGCGAATTCATTTTTGTCATATTGCCACCTTACTTCTGTTGCTGAGTTATACAGCTCATGCACAAAATCAAGAGCTGAGATTTCACCGGGTGAATGGACCCAACGGAATTTCGATCGGCCAGGTCAATTCAATAGTGCAAGACAAATATGGGTTTCTCTGGTTTTCAGAAGAAACAAACCAATGCATAACAAGATTTGATGGATTTAATTATAAACGATATTCGCACAATCCTGAAAATCCGAATTCACTTGGTGGCAGATATCCTGAAACACTATTCATTGATGAGTTTGGAATTATTTGGATTGGATTTTATGGTGAAGGTCTCGATCGCTTTGATCCTGTTACCGAAACATTCACGCATTTCAGTCATGATGAAAAAAATCAGACAAGCCTGACTAACAATTTTGTGACGTCCATGCTCATTGATCATTTAGGAAAGTTTTGGGTGGGTACACATGGCGGCTTGAATCTGTTTGATAGAAACAAAAAGGAGTTTATACATTTTGTTCATGCTGATAACGATCCAACGAGTTTAAGTTCCAATACCGTGCGAACGGTTTATGAAGACAGGCAAGGAACTCTTTGGGTTGGTACTGGATTTTTTAGCGAAGATCCAGGTGGCCTAAACCGATTCGAACGGGAGACGAAGAATTTCATACGGTACCTGCATGATCCAAAAGATGATAAGAGTCTTGCGGATAGTCGCACAACTGCAATATTCGAAGACAGCCAAGGCACTTTCTGGGTAGGAACAAATGGCAACGTGCTTCACACAATGAACCGAAACACAGGTTCGTTCACGCGGTACAGGTACGATGCAAATCATCCTCAAAACTTGAGCGCTCCTCCGGCTAACGGAATTGATATTATCTCGTTCATTAAAGAGGATCAATGGAAAAATTTGTGGATTGGATCGGCTTACAACGGAATCAATAAGTTTGATCCTGCTACTCAACAAGTGACACATTATGGTAATAACACAGATGCCTCGGGAACTTTCATCGAGAATACGTCATGGTTTATTTTTGTAGCAAAGGATGGAATGATTTGGCTGAGCACACAACCAGGCCTGTACACCATCAAGCCTTATAATGTGATTCCCTATGTAACCAGAGAGTTAGAGGTATTTTTTCAGGAATCAGAAACTTTACTCTGGATAGGGACCAATTCGGGACTTAAAAGAAAAAATCTTGCCACCGGAGAGACAATCACATTCCGGCACGATACTCATAAACCAGGTAGCCTCAGCAGTGATTCGATCAGGGATATTCTCAAAGACAAAGAGGGTAACATTTGGGTTGCCACCGGACACGGACTAAATCGCTATGAAAATTCGACCGATAGGTTTACCCACTTTATGCACGAAGTCAACAATCATTCGAGCCTAGCAAGCAACGATATTCTCGACTTACAGATGGATAAAGATTTTAATTTATGGATAGCGACAAAAGATGGAGGTCTTGACTTATATGATAAAGTAAAAGGAATTTTTATTCACCATCGTTCAGAACATCTCAACAGGAATGCAATCGAAAATGATTTTGTGACACGCGTTGCGCAGGGACCTAAAACATCAGTCTGGATTGGCTACTGGAATAGTGGAGGAATTGGAAATTTCAATTATGCCAACGGCACTTACAAACACTATCTTCACGGAATGGATGTGTTTAATTTTTTCGTAGATCATGCCGGAACATTCTGGGCAGCGACAGCCATCGGCCTCTTTCGTTATGATGAGTTGAAAGATGTTTTTATTTCGGTCATTACCGATGCATCTCAATCCATTGTTGAAGATGAAGAAAATAACTTATGGATCAATTCATCTAAGGGTATAAATAAAATAAATAGAGAAAGAACCCAAATCATGCTTTATCCAAGAAGCCATGCTTCTACCGCAATGTGGTATTCCAATAATCAATTTAAGTCGTCATACAAAGATGAGCATGGGCTGCTTTTTCTGGCCGATGCAAACGGTCATTATCGTTTTAATCCTAATGACATTAAGAATGAAACGGATACATCGAAGCTTTACTTCACCAGTTTTTGGCTCAATGAGCATGAGATCAGAGCGGAAGCAACAGGGCCACTAAAGGAATCGTTGTACACAACAACTCGCATAGAGCTACAACACGATCAAAATATCTTTTCAATTACCTTCACAGAACTTGATTTTCACAATGAATCAAACAACAGGATAAGCTATCTGCTGGAAAACTATGATAAGTTGTGGCGCGAAACAGCAGCTGAGGAAAGAGTGACCTATTTTAATGTACCCCCAGGCAATTATATTTTCAAGATAAAAGCTCAAAATAGCATAAGTGGTGCATGGTCTGAAAATGCGCTGGCCATTACCGTTTTGCCACCTTGGTGGAGCACATGTTGGGCGTACAGTATCTATACAGCCACGATGATTGCGGGCATCGTTGTTATCGAACAAATCTGGCGTAGGAGGGTGATTGAAAAAGAAATGGTAAAGCAGGCAAACGAGATTAAGCAACAGAACCTAATACTTAATCAGCAACGCATGGCGCTCGCTGCTCAAAATGAAGAACTTATTTTGAGTCAGAAGGAAATTTCTGTTCAGCGTGACCTTGTTGCTTTGCAAAATGCCAAGCTCTCGGAGCAACAATTAAAATTGGAAGATCAAAATGAACGGCTAAATAAGCTGAACTCAGAAAAAGATAACCTGATTGGAATTGTTGCTCATGATTTGAAAACTCCGCTTAGTCAAATTTTAGGACTCATTAATCTGTTAAAATTTTCAACGGGCTCGGCTTCTCATCAAAAGGAGACAGCGGAATATCTACAGGTGATGGAAAAAAGTGCAATTCGCCTTACAAGTATGATCGGAAAAATTTTAGATGTGCAGGCTATTGAAGCGAAGCAATTAAATCTGAAGCTTGAAGTGCTGAATTTTTCTGAGATAGTGAAGCAGGTAATTGATACCTTTTCGTTGGAAGCACAAAAGAAACAAATAGAGATTCGCTACTCGTTGCCTTCTGCGATTTCTGCAATGCTTGACCGAAGTTATACGGAACAAATTATTGAAAATCTTCTTTCGAATGCTCTAAAATTTTCTCCTGCCGGCAAACAGATTTATGTTGATGTTTTTACACGTAACGGCAAGGTAATTTGTGTAGTGAAGGATGAAGGCCCAGGTATTAATGAGCAAGACATGAAAAAATTATTTACGAAGTATCAGCGTCTT
>CAZNCO010000571.1:0-3493 GCA_964571345.1 uncultured Ohtaekwangia sp. | reverse complement strand
GAGCGCAGCTGAACTATCGTGCATGCCAATCCCGACATCTACGAATTCGCTTCCGAATTTTGTCTTAAACGTTTGGTTAGATGCTGTAATGGGAGCAAGGAGAGAGTCGATGTTTTCTTTTTTTACCCATTCGTGATAATCTTTCTTTTCAAAATCCCAGAGCAAAGTGTGACAACCCACGCTCGGCATGCCGGATACTTTTTGCCTTGTCAATAACCAGCAAAAATATTCTGGCAGGTGCAAAGCTGTCGCGATGTTTTTAAATAAATCAGGTTTCGTGTATTTGAGACTATAAAGTTGCAGTCCGGAGTTCAGGTTGCCTAAGTCTGGAGATGCCGTCTCCACACAGACTTTGTTCAAATTGTAGTCGTGGTGGAATTTTTCTTTTAGTTGTCTAGTGAATGGCTTCAGATAATTGTAAAGAGGCGCTGCCACTTGTCCTTGTTGATTCAATAACACAAAGCTGGCGCCATGCGCGGAGAAATTAATTGCCTTGATTTTAAATTCTGCAAGCTTTGATATTGAATGTAAACTATTCAATACCCACTGCGTCAAAGCATGAATATCTTCACAAGGAAAGCCGTCATCATCGGTGATCTCTTTAAGGTGTTCCGACTTTTCAAAGACAATCTCATATTCTTTGTTGACGAGAAATAGTTTTTTGTTGGTCTTGCCGATGTCAAAGATGGCGATGACGGGAATGGGCATTCTATTTGAATTAAAGACCGGTCGCCTGAGTGTTACTTCCGCGCTGACGAATCAGCTCTTCGCGCACTTTTGCTTCGCGAAATAGATGGATAGGACTCAGCGCTGCGCCTGAACGTAATCTCGCCTCGGCAAGCAAAGGACGTACATCAGTACGGAAAGTATTTTGTAGAATTTCCTGCGCCTGCGTCACGTCATTGTTTTGTTGCGCTTGCTCCAATGTATTTCGATCAACCAACAACGCTTGGGCATAGGCGATCTTGATGGCTTCGACTGATTGCAACAAATCTTCAAGCGGATCTTTCACATTGTGCGAAGCATCGATCATCCAGCCAAGGCTTGTGGCATGGTTCATGGATTTATTGTCCATGCCTTCTACGAGTTCATTGAAGATGAGAAACAATTGGTAGGGGCGCATACTGCCTGCGGTGAGGTCGTCATCGCCATAGCGCGAGTCGTTGAAGTGAAATCCGCCAAGCTTTCCTTCCATCAACAAGAGCGAAACAATTTGTTCGATGTTTGCATTTGGTAAGTGATGACCAAGATCAACTAACGTGTATGCTTTCTTGCCGAGCTTGCTTGTGTATAAGTATGATTGTCCCCAATCACCCACGGTCATGGAATAGAAGTTAGGTTCAAAGGCTTTGTATTCCACAAACATTTTCCAATCGTCAGGTAATTTTGAATAAATCTGTTGAAGTCCGTTCAACGTATTTTGAAACGCTTTCCTGAAATTCAGTTGACCTGGAAAACAAGAACCGTCCGAAAGCCAAACAGTAATTGAATTCGAACCGAGTTGCTTTCCATATTCAATCACTTCTATGTTATGATCAATCGCCTGATCACGTACAGTCTTGTTAACGTGCTGTAAAGAACCAAACTTGTAGCTCAGCTTCTGATCTTTCTGATCTTGAAAAGTGTTGGAGTTCATTGCATCGAAGCGAATGCCCAAACTTGAGGCAAGAGATTTGATATGCGCAGCATCCTTTGGAATATCCCAGGGAATATGAAGGGAGATTGCTCCTGATGATTTTGTCAGCTGATGCAGAAGCCCAATGTCTTCGAGTTTCTCTTCGAGGTTGCGCGGTTCACCTCCACCGGGAAATCTTCCGAAGCGTGTGCCGCCTGTTCCTAATGCCCAGCTTGGAATGGCAATTTGAAAGTCGATTAGCTTCTTGATGATTTCATCTGCATTTGAGATGGAATCTTTCGCGCGCTCAAAAGTTTTCTTGTGAGTTGCGATTGAATTTTCGTTGTAGGAATCAATATTGGCTTGTGAAAGGTGCATAGGTTCAAGGTAAATAAAATACTTCGTTCAGGGGAATAGAAACTGGAGAATGATCCGAATTTGTTTCCATGATATCTTTCATATACGTCCACCATTTTTTCATGATCGGGTGGGAGGGAAGTGCATCCATTTTTTGCTGATCATCTACTTTCAAAACTCCAAATAAAATATTTGTTTCTTCATCGAGGAAGATGGAATAATCGTGGATAGTGGAATGCTTCAATAACTGCATAAGCTCCGGCCAGATTTCATTGTGCCGCTTTTTGTATTCATCCTTCTTGCCAGGATGCAGTTTCATTTTAAATGCAAGTCGTTTCATAGTTTTAAAATTGAACCACATAGGCACATAGGTCACATAGAATTTTCTATGTGTTGCATTCCTATGTTCCTTATGTGTCTATGTGGTTTAGAATTCATCGTACAAAAGCATTCGCCACACCACCATCTACATTCATCACATTTCCCGTTGATTTATTGAGTAATCCTCCAACAAAAGCAAAGCAGGCATTGGCAATGTCTTCGGGTAAAATGATCTCGTTTAGTAAAGTTCGCTTCGCATAGAAGGCCGGGAGTTCTTCCACTTTCACTCCGTACGCTTTCGCGCGACCTTTCGCCCAGGCGCCTTCCCAGATCTTGCTGTCGGCAATGACGGCATCGGGGTTCACTGCGTTCACGCGAATCTTTTCGGCACCCAGTTCTGCTGCATTCAACCTGCTCAAATGAAGTTGCGCTGCTTTCGCAGAACCGTAGCCTGCATTGTTAGGCCCGCTCACCAGGGCATTCTTGCTGACAATGTTCAATACATCGCCACCCAACTTTTGTTTACGCAGTATTTCAACTCCGGCTTGTGTCACCAGGAACTGGCCTTTCACTAAAATATCATAAAGAAAATCCCAGTCTTTTTCGGTGTGTTCTTCAATAGGTTTGGAAATAGAAATACCTGCACTATTCACAATAATATCAACACCACCAAAGGCAAGAGATGAGAACTCAAATGCCTTTCTGATTTGTTCTCCCGAAGTGACATCCAACACCACCGAGGCAAATGAATCTTTTGAGTAGGTCTTTCCTAAATCGTCATTCGCCTTCTGCAATCGCTCCGCATCATTGTCGTTGATGATCACACACGCACCTTCGTCCATAAATTTCTTGGCGATGGCTTTGCCGATGCCGCCTGCACTTCCGGTGATCAAAGCGATCTTGCCGGTGAGTGGCTTTGGTTTCGGCATGCGCTGAAGTTTTGCTTCTTCCAACAACCAGTATTCAATATTGAAAGCTTCTTGTCGTGGTAACGAAGTGTATTCTGAAATCGCTTCCGAGCCTTTCATTACATTGATAGCATTGATATAATATTCCGAAGCTACTCGTGCTGTCTGCTTGTCTTTCGCGAAGGTGAACATGCCCACTCCCGGATACAAAATCACCACGGGGTTCGCATCACGCATCGCTGGACTGTTTGGATGCTTACACTTCTCGTAATACTCAGCATAGCCCTTCCTG
>CAZNCO010000570.1:0-3500 GCA_964571345.1 uncultured Ohtaekwangia sp. | reverse complement strand
TCGAAGATGACATACACGAAGCTCATACCGAACATCGATGTGCCACGCACATATTTTATTCGCGGAAGCGCCTGAAGATTTGTAACCAATGGATAGGTCACCTGATCTTCCATGATCTGAGGACTCCGGCCCATCCATTCAGTAAACACGATTACCTGATTTTCGGATAAATCCGGGATCGCATCAATCTTATTGGTTTGCACCGAATGCCACCCCCAACCGAACAAACCAGCTGCGATCAACAGGATAATGAACCTGTTGTGTATGGAATATGAAATGAGTTTTTCAATCATCGATGAAAGAGAAAGTGTGGAAATAAAAAGTACCTATTTGGTTGACCGCTTAGACAAAGCAGCAACCGAAGAGTCTGATGACTCTATTAAGAATGGAATGAATCAAATAAGGAAAGTATGCAGCGAAACGGTGAGATCGGGCGTTCGCAACGGTGGGTCGTAGTCAACGTATTCAGGCGTTGAAAAATCGACCGTAGGAATTATCTCGGAAACTAAAACGGGGGGGTTAATTACATCTACAAATGAAACTACAGGTAAGTCAACCTTAACAATTGAAGAATTGTACGACTGGCCTTCATGGACGATGGTTTTGTCCTCACAGCAAGGTTTTGATTCTTGACGATGGCATGGAGGCAAATGCTCCATTCTACAACCTTTAGCCTTTGTAAACAAAGAGACATTTTGCACCGAGCCAGTACAAATATGGAACTCCATAACCACATAGCTGCCTGAAAAGAGCACCAGTGAGGCAAAGGTGAAGCACATTATTTGACTAGCGAGTTTCATTACTCCTGCAATATACGAAAAAAGAACAAAAATGGTTTTAGGGTTCAAGATTATAGTCGAAATATCTCGCTCAGTAAACCATTTATATACCATAATCAATCTGCAGGATCATGTCGCGTACGATTTGATAATGTTTACTTATCGGTAATCCCTTGTATCTTGAAGCCAATATTTTGAACCGTCTTCATTCCATTTTCTGCGTTAACTTCCTCATTGGAAACATTCAAGGTCTTTGTGTAATAACATGATTTTGACATGGATTTAATTCTTAACCGCCAACAACGCCCCTCCACTTTTGAACTCAGATATCGACAAACCCGTAATCTTTCTAAATTGATTTGACAGGTGTTGAACGGTAGAGTATCCGAGCTTATAAGCTACCTCACTAACACTAAGTTCGTTTTCTCTCAAGAGTTGCTTTACTCGATTGATTTTCTGTTCTATGGCAAATGTCTCTATTGTCTTACTTTGATTTTTACTGAACAGTTTACTCAGGCTGAAGTAGTTTTTCGCGAGGCGATCAGCGATAAATGCTGATAGCTTACCTACCCGGTTACCATCCTCTACTTCATCGAGGTACCGGATAACCTCAATTTTTATTTTTTCAACAGTGACCTCGGTTGTATCTTTGATAACTTCCAGTCCGACCTCGTTTAATTTTTGTTCGAGAATCGGTAAAACCGTGTCACAATTCCCGACAAAGACGACATGACCCAATTCAACTTTTTTGGGAAAAGTATTGAGTTGATGAAGCAGTTGTACTACGTATACGATGCAGCGCTCGCAGACCATATTTTTAACATGAAGTTCATAAGTTTTCATACAATTCTAATTTGATGTTAACGACTGATTAAGTATGCCCAGTTGCATGCTGAGCTTGAGCAAGACTATAAATCGGCTACCAAGTTATTGTAACCATTTCTTGCCAGCTTAACGATCAATTTCAGATCAAAAATGAATTGATGAGTACTCGTAAGCGACCCCCTGCAATTGGCGGTAACTCCAGAATGCAGGATACAGTGTGGAAGTTTAAATACCGTGCAAAGTTTTCACTAAGGTACTTGCCTTCAAATCGAACAAAATGGACGGAAGATAAACTAACCGACTTTATTTCGGGGGTGTCACCGTTTTTAAATAATGACTGATGAAATTGGGTACTGAGATTTTTACAGCATTGGGCAGGTGTTTCACCGCTGGTCTGGAATGTATGGAGATGGTTGATTTCCGGTTGAAAATTTTGATGGGTATTTCGAGAGTGACTGAAGTGATTATGAGTAACCGGTCTACTGGTTAAGTAAGATGTGATTTTGAATCTCTCAATGCAATCTATGTGCGCTGCACAAATCAAATCACACGCAATCACGGATAAAACAGAAATCGCGAAAAGGAGCATAATTGCTCGCTTATGCTGACGCATTACGGTTAAGGGTGTCATCAAGAACAAAATTGCATCAAGCTGATTTTAGTAGATATGACTAAGGTATTATTGGGAGATGATTTTTATCATCTTTTAGAAATTCGGAGGCCCAATTACCGATGTGCGTGTAGAGAGTTTGATTTATAAAGCCTTTTAAGTCAAGCAATACATAGTGCCTGCAGAAATGGGCCACGGTCCTATTCGTGGATGAAAGGCCCACTTCCACAGGGCTTAGAACACCCTTATTTGTCATTCTTATCGTGAGCATCCACAATTACCGGCAGACCGTCTTTTCCAATTGGCATGAAATAAAATTTAGCATTCGTACTGGTGGTTAGTTTGTCCTGAACTTCCAACGCCTTGTATTGCAGGTAACGTTGTGTTAAGCCCGCATCGATAATCTGTTGCGCATCGCGTTGACCCTTAGCCAAGATGCGCTGTATCTCTGCATTTTTCTCTGCAATTTTTAATTCATATTCTTTTTGTTCAATAGCTTGTTGCACTGCAAGTTTCTTGTCAACGGCAGAAGTAACCACAACGGGATATTCAATGTGCTTTACCGTTACGTTGTTGAACTCAATGTGTTTTCCCTTTGTGAGCGACATCAGACGGTTCAGAATTGCTGATTCAATCTCCGGACTTTTGGGTGACACCAGGTTGTATTTGTATGTAGAAAAAACATTTCTGACAAGGCTCATAAATTCCGGCTTCACCACCTTCTCGTAGTAGTCTTTTCCAACTTCCAATTCCAGTTGAGGAAGTTCAGAGGCTACTGGCCTCATGGTTACCGATACGGTCAGGTCAATATGCAGTTCATCCTCGGTTAGGATGGATACATTTTCACTGAATGTCTGCCATTGCATATTATAGCCAACCACGCCATTCCAAGGCCAATGCCATACCACACCGTTAGAATATATCTTGTCTGTCTCCAGGCCTTTACTGAGTGGTTTCCAACGCATTGCATTGTATCCGGGTTTTACAACAGAACAGCCAACAGCAGTTAGCAGAATGATAACAACTATTCCAAAATTGATCTTTTTCATGGCTATTTTTTTCTATTAGTAACGACTGTTGGCGCCACACAACTGAAAAGATTTTGGCTAAGGTTAATGTTTAATTGTCTTTTCGGCAAGGCTGCTATGGATTCCTTACCGGGAGCCGATTCATCATTTTATGAACAGAAGGATGGAGTTCTTTATCAATTGTTTTAGGATCATAAATGTCATCGCTTGTAAAACCATTCCATACAACTTCTTTTGTTTTGGCATCGATCAGAATTA
>CAZNCO010000569.1:0-3504 GCA_964571345.1 uncultured Ohtaekwangia sp. | reverse complement strand
ATATTCTCCTGCCATGACGGATTTTATTTTCATGGTAGAAAATACTTCATTCATGTTTGTAACTGGCCCCAACGTGGTGAAGACCGTAACACACGAGAACGTAACCTCTGAGGAATTGGGTGGAGCATCTACGCACAGCACCAAAAGCGGTGTTACTCACTTCGCATCTGCGAATGAAGCTGAATGTATCAGTGACATCAAAAAACTTTTCAGTTACATTCCTCAAAATTGTGAAGACGAAGCTCCGCGTGTTCCTTATACTGCTGGAAATGAAAGCCGCCCAGCGCTTAATGACATTATCCCGGCTAATCCCAATCAACCTTATGATATGCGTGAGGTGATAAATGGCACCGTGGATGAGAATTCTTTTTTTGAAGTGCATAAAAATTTCGCAGAAAATATTGTGGTAGGCTTTGCGCGATTAGCAGGAAGAAGTATCGGCATTGTGGGAAATCAACCTGCTTCGCTTGCCGGAGTACTTGATATTGACTCGAGCGTGAAAGCAGCCCGTTTCGTTCGCTTCTGCGATTCATTTAATATTCCGCTTTTGGTGTTGGAAGATGTTCCAGGATTTTTACCCGGCACAGATCAGGAATGGAATGCAATTATAACAAACGGAGCAAAATTATTATACGCCTTCTCAGAAGCAACCGTTCCACGTGTGACTGTAATCACTCGTAAAGCCTATGGTGGGGCATATGATGTGATGAACAGCAAACACATTGGCGCTGATTTAAACTATGCTTGGCCAACTGCAGAGATTGCTGTCATGGGTGCCAAGGGTGCTGCGGAAATCATTTTCAAAAAAGAAATTTCAGATGCTTCGAATCCTGAGGCAAAGTTGAATGAAAAAGTGGATGAGTATACAAAGAAATTTGCAAACCCATACCGTGCCGCGCATCGAGGTTACATCGATGAAGTGATCTTCCCTGAACAAACACGCGAAAAATTAATTCGTGCTTTCTAGATGCTGGAGAACAAAGTCGCCACGCTGCCGAAGAAAAAACACGGCAACATCCCTTTGTAACGATGAATTTAAATTCTTTCACGCAAAGATGCAAAGTCGCAAAGAGAGAACTTAGCGTCTCTGCGGCTTTGCGCGAAACAACAGCTGCGAAAACATGAATTCAAAGGCTCATTCTAAATCAATTCTACTTCGCATCGCATCGAACCTTGCTGTTCAGGTACTCACCGCCATTCTTGCGGGAGTTCTTCTTGGCCACTTCGCTCCAGCTACAGCTGTGAAGATGGAAATCATTGGCAAAACGTTTGTTGATATCATTAAGCTCTTTATTGCTCCTATTATTTTTCTCACCATCACACTTGGCATCAGCGCAATTGGTGATTTTAAAAAAGTTGGTCGCGTGGGTGTAAAGTCTCTCCTCTATTTTGAAATCGTCACCACCTTCGCATTAGGAATTGGAATATTGGTGGCGCATTTTATTGAGCCTGGAAAAATTGAAATGCAAGGGCTGAAGGCAATGGATGCCACCAAATACACATCTCAGGCAGACAAGCCATTCGATTGGATTCAGTTTTTTCTTTCCAATTTTACCTTACAGGTTTTAGCGGTTGCCATTATTGCAGGGATAATCTTGAGTTATGTAAGTTGGCGGGAGAAAGCTGTGCTCGCGTTAGAGAAATTCTCAAAGATAGCGTACAAACTTCTTCGCTATGTTATGTACCTCGCGCCCCTTGGTGCCTTTGGCGGAATGGCCTTTGCAGTGGGGAAGTTTGGTTTACATACATTAATTCCCCTGGGCAAATTAATGTTATGTGTTTATCTCACCATGTTCTTGTTTGTGGTGTTTATTCTCGGAGCCATCCTTCGCTATTACAAAATCAGTGTATTCAAATATCTGAAAGATATCAAAGAAGAAATTCTGATCGTGCTTGCAACTTCTTCTTCTGAATCTGCATTGCCATCAATGATGAACAAACTGGAAAAAATGGGTTGCAGTAAATCAGTTGTCGGCCTTGTTGTGCCAACAGGATATTCATTTAACCTTGATGGAACTTCGATTTATCTTTCGATGGCGGTGTTGTTTATCGCGCAACTCTATGGAGTTCAACTTAGCCTTGGCGAAATGCTTTCTATTCTAGGTATTCTTATGATTACCTCCAAAGGTGCAGCGGGTGTAACGGGGAGCGGCTTCATAGTGCTTGCCTCCACGCTCACATCAATTCACAAAATTCCGGTAGAAGGATTAGCGTTTCTTTTAGGCATCGATAAATTTATGAGCGAAGCCCGCGCGATTACCAACTTGATTGGAAATGGGGTTGCTACCTTGATGATTGCAAAGAGTGAGCGGGAGTTTGTGGACGTGGAGTCTGATCAATGACTCTTCAACATCAAAAATTGTATTAAATATTTGGGTTAGCCCCGTTTGAATTTCCACTATTTTGATTTTTTCAAAAAATAATCTGTCACCCCAAATCCAACTGCAATCGGATCTGCCTCGTCTGTATTCGCAAGCACAATAACAGAAAGGTCATCATCCACAAAGCGGATATAAGCCGATTTGAATCCTGGAGTAGAACCTGCATGACCTACTGTCTTATGACCATTTCGTTTGCCTATTTCCCAGACGAAACCATAATTATGTTTTGAATTCTTATCATCCGAAACTTTAATAAACGGTTCCCAAAGCTTTTCCCAATTCTCCTTTCTAAGAATAATTTTTTTCTCTCTAATTGTTTTGTCCCATTTTATCATATCGGATGTGGTAGATATAAATCCACCACTTGGTCGTATACCATACATGACAATAGCATTGACAAGAGTATCATGACGATGTCTATACCCGTTAGATCGATTGGGAATTATAGTGTAAAAATCGGCAAGTTGGCTGTTACGCATTCCAGCAGGCAAAAAAAGTCTTTCACGAATATAATCCTGCCACGGCATACCACTCGCCTGTTTTATAATTTCCGACACGATGAAGTAAGCCAGATTGCTATATTGATATTTTTCACCAGTTTTAAAATCAAGAGGTAAGCTATAGGCAGCTCGAATAATAGTGATGTCGGCCTGGACTCGTGAAATATCATAACCGGGACTTTCTCTTTGCAAACCTGAAGTGTGGGACAACAGATGTTTTATTTTTATCTCGCGCCATGATTCGGGGGCGTCAGGAAAAAATTTGTTAACAGTATCTTCTATCGTAAGTTTGCCTTCTTCCATTAATTTAAAAATGGCAGTCGCAAAAAACTGCTTACTTACGGACCCCAGCCTTAATGCCGATTCAGAAGTGAGCGACACATTTAGCTCCACATCCGCCAACCCATAACCTTTGTTAACAACAGGCTTTCCATTTTTTATAACAGCAAGTGACATCCCAACAATTCTTTGTTGATCCATCAGTCGCTTCACAATGATATCAGTACTGTCAGTTTGAGCAAAGCTGGAAATGGACAATAGAAGGATCAGGATAATCTTCATGGGGAAACATTTGTGTGATTAAATATGCGAATTAAAATCCGGAACTGCGCAATCAATAATTC
>CAZNCO010000568.1:0-3511 GCA_964571345.1 uncultured Ohtaekwangia sp. | reverse complement strand
GGGCCGTTCAAGCACGCCCTTTATCTTTCTCATTGACTTCGAATGCAAGCAGCCGCTGGCATGGAAGGCCGATGAAGTAGACCCCACGGAACTGCTCTATGATTTTAACGGCTTCACCAACATCCGCTTTCCTTCCGGCAAACTAGGCGTGGTGCTGGAGAAATGTCCGTTGCCGCCCGAAGATTACCGCCAAAAATTTGATCTCGTCTATTCACAACTGGAATACGGAAATTCATTCCTTACAAATCTTACCGTAGCCACGCCTGTCAACGTCAACTTGTCGCTGCAGGAAATCGTGGCCCACAGTCGTGCGAAATACAAGCTGTGGTACAAAGATCAGTTTGTGGTGTTCTCACCGGAATGCTTCATTCGCATCCAGGACCACCACATCTATTCGTACCCGATGAAAGGCACCATCGATGCGAGCCTGCCCCATGCAGCGAACCGGATTCTTGCCGATGCCAAAGAGCTGGCTGAGCATGTGACCATTGTAGACCTCATCCGCAATGACCTGAGCATGGTAGCCTCGGATGTGACGGTGACGCGCTTCAGGTACGTGGATGAAGTGAAGACATCAGGCAAAAACCTATTACAGGTGAGCTCGGAGATTCGCGGCAAGCTGAGCGAACATTTTCATACGGAGCTCGGTGAGCTGCTGTTGTCGCTGCTGCCGGCCGGCTCCATTAGCGGAGCGCCTAAAAACAAAACGGTAGAAATCATCCGACAGGCAGAAGGTGAAACGCGGGGTTACTACACCGGTGTGGCCGGCTACTTTGACGGCAGAAATTTAGACAGCACCGTGCTGATACGTTTCATCGAAAAAAAAAATCAGCAACTTTACTATCGCAGTGGCGGTGGCATCACCACCCAGAGCAACGTAACAGACGAATACAACGAGGCTATTGACAAAGTGTATGTCCCGATTTATTGAATCCATTTGCCTACTTGACGGGCAGTTTCAAAATCTTAAACTGCACCAGCAGCGCATGGAGCGGGCACTGCGTTCGGTTCATGCTACAAGGCCTCTCCACCTGCGTGAACTATTAGAGGAACTGAATCCACCCCAAAGCGGCTGGTGGAAATGCAGGATCTTATATGACGGCAGCGGGCAGGAAATTTCGCTGGACTCATATCATCCGAAGCAGGTTTCTTCGTTTAAGATAGTGCATGATGACCAGATTGATTACCGCCACAAATGGGCCGACCGGTCGCACCTGGACCGGCTCTATCAACAGAGGGGAAAATGTGATGACATTATTATTATAAAAGACGGCAAGGTGACTGACTCGTATTATGCCAATCTTATTTTCAAAAAAGACGGGCGCTGGTTTACACCGGAAAGTTTCCTGCTACCCGGGGTGATGCGCCAGAAGCTATTGAACGAAGGCGTTATTCAAACGGCCGACATCACCGCGCTAAATATCCGTAACTTTGAAAAAGTAAAAATGATAAACGCCTTGCTGGGCCTTGACGGGCCGGAAGTATCAACGAAACAGATTTTTTTCTAATGAAGTATCTTCTTTTTGTTTTGTTGGCCATAATCTCAAACGTAGCAGCTGCGCAAGCACTGAGCACGAAAAATAAGAAAGCAATCGACCTGTATGTGGAAGCTGATAATTACCGCGTGCGCGGCCAGTACGAGCAAGCGATAAAGCTCCTGCAACAGGCGATAGAGAAGGATAAAAAATTCGAAGAGGCATACTATCAACTTGGGGCTGTTTACCGAAGTGCCGGAGACCTGGAGCAATCTTGCATTAGCATGGAGAAAGGTCTTGCATTAGTATCTTCCTTTCCATTCAAGCAAAAGATTTACTTTTTTGTACTTGGAGAAAATTATCTGCGCAGAGGACGATATACGGATGCTCAAACTAATCTTGACAAGTTTTTGGGGATTGAAAAAACGGATAAAGTAAAAATTGAAAAAGCCCTCCTCTGGAAAACACAAATTGAATACGCCTTCAGTCATCTGAAAGATAAAGCGAACTATCAAATTAAAGTACTGAGTGATACCGTGAATGCTTTTCCCATGCAATACTTTCCTGCCATAACTGCCGATGGCGCAGAATTGATTTTCACTATTCGCTATGGCAGAAGCCAGGATTTTAATGAAGATATTTTTACCTCCAAAAAAGTAAATGGACAATGGCAGGCACCCGTTTCTCTGTCGGCCAATATCAATTCCAATTTTCGTGAAGGTGCTTGCAGCATCTCAGCAGATGGAAGGCACTTAATTCTCACCATCTGCGGCCCCCGTGGATGCGACCTATACGAAAGCAAAAGGGAAGGCGACATTTGGCAAAAGCCCGTGGCGCTAAGCGGTGCCGTGAACAGTAATGGGTGGGAAGCACAACCCTCCTTGTCGGCAGATGGAAATGAATTATACTTTGTAAGTGATCGCAAAGGTGGCCTGGGTGGATATGATATCTGGTACTCCAAAAAAGATGAAACCGGTGCATGGACACGTGCCGTAAATATGGGTAAACCGATAAACACAAAGTATGACGAGATCGCGCCTTACATTCATGTGAACAACCAAAACTTGTATTATGCGTCAAATGGTTTGCCTGGTTTCGGAGGTTTTGATATTTATGTTAGCGAGAAAAATAATGATCAATGGACAGAGCCGGAAAATCTTGGAGCGCCTCTAAATGATTATGAAGATCAGTATTCCTTTGTAGTAAGTAGCGATGGGAAAGTGGCGTATTACTCGCGTGAAGAAAGCAGAACGAAAAGCAAGTTGTATTCTACTACTATCCCAGAAAAACTTCAGGTAAGAAAGCGGGGTAATGTAGTTCGGGGCGTGGTGAAAGATGGCAAGACAAAACTGCCAATGGGTGCGCACGTTGAGCTTTTTGATTTAAAAACCAATGCACGCATCTCAACTTTTGAGTCTGACTCGGTGAATGGAGCATATCTTGTTGTCGTGCCAGGTTTGTCGCAATATGCGCTGCACGTAACTGAGCCGGGTTATCTTTTTTATAGTCTTCATTTTAATTACGAAGAAAAGAATCTGGAGCAGCCACTGGTTATTAATCTTGAATTACAACCTATCTCTAAAAATGCGACTACTGTATTAAACAATATTTTCTTTGACTTCAACAAGGCAGACCTAACGGAAAAAAGTTTTAGCGAACTGAATGAAATTGTGAAATTTCTAAAAGACAATCCATCGCTTAGAATTGAGATCAGTGGACACACGGATAATGTTGGTAATGAAAATTACAACAAACAACTTTCACTCAAGCGGGCCCAATCCGTTGTGGAATATCTTATTGCTCACCAAATAGAGGCTACGAGACTCACCCAGAAGGGATATGGCTCGCAAAAACCGATAAGGCCTAATGACAGCGAAGAAAACAGACAGGCAAATCGAAGGATTGAATTTACTATTACAGAATAATCTAACTTTATTTTAATCTTTTATACAAATAAAAGATGGAAATCTTTACAAAATAAGAAATAATCATCTGACTTTTTATACCGCATTTAGAGTTATTAAACTATTCTAATA
>CAZNCO010000567.1:0-3521 GCA_964571345.1 uncultured Ohtaekwangia sp. | reverse complement strand
GGAATGGACACTGAAAATTCTATTAAACAAATTGCGAAACTAAATCCGCTTTTTAAAATCCGTTTTTCTGCTACTCATAAAGTTGTAAAGAATTTACTTTACCGCTTAACTCCTTATGACAGCTACAAACAAGGACTGGTAAAGAAAATAGAAGTTTTGACCGTAACTGAAAAGAATGATGAAGCGACTATAAAAATTGAATTGGCTGAAACACAAAACGGCAAAGGATATCCGAAGGCAAAATTAAAAGCGTGGAAACTGAAGGGAGGGAAATTTGTATTTGAAGAAACAAGCTGGCTGAAAGCAGGCGATAACCTCGGGGAAAAAACAAGCAACCCAAGTTATTTGAATTATAAAATTGAACGCATCAATAAAAGTTTGAAAACCCAAAAGTGGAGTATCACTTTTACAAACGGTGTTGAACTTTTTGAAAAACAATCATCCGGAAACATTGTAAATATTTGGGCTTTACAGTTAGAATGGCTCATTCACCGCCACTTTGTGAAGAAACAAAAACTGTCTGAACAAGGCATTAAATGTTTGTCCTTGATTTTCATTGACCGTGTTTCCAATTATATGGGAGATGAACCGAAAATAAAAAATCTTTTTGTTGAAAAATACAAATTGGTTTATCCCGAGTATCACGAAGGAAAAACGCCAACCGACCAGCATATTCAGGAAATTCAGGGATATTATTTTGCACAAAACAGCAAGGGCGAATATGCAGACAACGAAGGAGGAATAAAGGAACAAAAAAAAATATACGAACTTATTTTACAGAAAAAAGAGGAGTTGCTCACTATTACAAACCCTGTTCAGTTTATTTTTTCTCACTCCGCTTTGGGTGTTGGGTGGGACAATCCGAATGTTTTTAACATTGCTACTTTAAACACAGCATATTCTGAAATCCGTAAAAGACAGGAAATCGGCAGGGGTTTACGGATAAGCGTAAACCAACAGGGACAAAGAATATATGATGCTTTAAATGTAGATGATACTGACCGCATTAATCAACTTACAGTTATTCCAAATGAAACTTACGAAACATTTGTAACACAATATCAGGAAGAAATTAAAGCCATTTATGGAAGCACTAAAGCAGGTGCGGGTATGACACACACGCATAAAGGCAAAGCCCAAGACGAAGTTTTATTTAAGCGGAATACCAACGAAACGATTGATGATGCTTTTAAACGCTTTTGGAAATCATTAGCGAAAAAAACAAATTACACCATTGGTTTTAATGAGGAGAGTTTAATTACCCGTTCCATTGAACTGATTAATCAAATCACAATTCCCGATTACGAAATTGAGGTTTCGAGCCATCTCATAAAAGAAATTACAGAGGAAGGAAAGGAAGATGTTTTCGGAGGAACAGACAGTAAAAAGCAAAAACCAAAATTCACTCCTTTTGATTTGGTTGAAGAATTAAGCGAGAATACAGGCATAAGCTATCCTACTCTATTTAAAATTGTGGACGGAATTACAAATTACAATCAATGGATTAAGAACCCGCCCCGGTATATTCACGAAACAGCGGCAATTATCCGAAATATTGAACTTGAAGAAATGTTAAGGGGTTTGGACTATGAATTAACAGGAGAAACCTTTCCTTTCAATTTCAAGGACTTTGTAAAAAATATTTCTCAAAGCGGTTATGTGGAAACCCTTAATCGGGGCGTGTTTGACAAAATGCTAATTGATAGCGATGTGGAAAAATTATTTTCTAAAACTGCCGATAATGACCCCGAAGTAGTTTGTTTTCTCAAACTTCCTTCATGGTATTTTATAAAAACCCCTATTGGAGATTATGAACCCGATTTTGGCTTGGTAATGAAACGAAAAATGCTAAGAACAGGAAATGAAAGCGAATATTATTTTGTGATTGAAGCCAAAGGAACAAATGACATTAACGATAAAAAAGCATTGACCGAAAGTGAAGTGTATAAAATAAAGTGTGCAATGAAACACTTTGCTGCCATTGGCGTGGAAGTGCATTACAAAGCGCCAGTGAAAGAATACGGCTATTTTAAAACAGAAGCAGACAAAACCATTAATGTCTGAACCAGAATTAAACGAATTGAAAAATGGACAGAATTAAAAAAAGTGCAGAAGAATTTGGCGATTGTACAAGCAGGATTATTGGTTGTGCGATGAGGGTTCACTCAGCTTTGGGCAATGGATTTCAGGAAGTAATCTATCAAAGAGCATTGGAAATTGAAATGCATTTGGAAGGGTTAGTCTTTCAAAGAGAAATGGAGATGCCTGTTTATTATCGTGAACAACAAATAGGTACAAGAAGGGTAGATTTCTTTGTAGAAAACCTGATTATGGTTGAACTCAAAGCCATTATTCAACTGGAAGATGTGCACTTGGCACAAGCTATCAATTACCTTGAAGCATATAATATGGAAATAGGTTTGTTAATCAATTTTGGAAGCAAATCCCTAACATTTAAAAGATTGTATAACAAGAAATTTAAAGAAATATGAATAGCGATAACATTTTACATCCTGATCATCCTGAAAATCCTTTAATCAAGGTTCAGACAATTGACTGGAATGAGGAAAGGTTGAGAAAACTGAAAGACCTGTTTCCCGACCTGTTCACAAACGAAGGCAATCTCAATATTGATGAACTGAAAAAAGTTGTTGACCCTGCAAGCGTTACAGAAACGGAACGCTATGAATTTCGTTGGTTTGGCAAGAGCCAGGCAAAGCGGAACGCGTTTACCCCAAGCAATGCAACGCTTATGTATGATGAAAGCAGGAGCGTAAACCCAACAGAAGCCGAAAACATTATCATAGAAGGAGAAAATTTAGAAGTGTTGAAATTGTTAAGCAATAGTTACAGGGAACAGGTGAAGTGCATTTATATTGACCCGCCATATAACACTGGAAAAGATTTTGTTTACAGCGATGATTATACAGAAGATAAAAAACCTTACTGGGAACAAACGGGGGTTACTGAAAAAGGTTTTAAAATTGACACGAATGTAGAAAGCGATGGAAGATACCATAGTAACTGGTTAGATATGATGTATAGCCGTTTGCTGATTTCAAGAGCAATGCTAAAACCTGATGGAATAATTTTCATTTCAATTGACGATACTGAAATAACTAATCTTAGAAAACTGATGGATGAAGTTTTCGGAGAAGAAAATTTTATTGTTCAATTCATTTGGCAAAAAGGTGCAGGAACACAAAACGATAACAACTATGTAGCAATTTCACACGAATATGTTTTGTGTTATGCCAAGAGTATTGAAGATTGTTTTATTTATAATCTGCCACCTACAGAGGAAATGATAAAAAGCTATGACCTGGAAGATGAATTTGTTATGACAAGAGGAAAACATCAGTTGAGAAATATGGATGATTTTTCGTTAGGCGACCGCCCCGGACTACACTACGATATTGAATGTCCCGATGGAACTATTTTGAAAGGAGATGAGCACAGATGGAGATGTGATGAAATCAGATATAATTGGAGAATATCGAAAAAGAGAATTGTGTTTTCTC
>CAZNCO010000566.1:0-3528 GCA_964571345.1 uncultured Ohtaekwangia sp. | reverse complement strand
TATGGATAGGCTATTCAAAAGTTGTCATGGGTGAATGGCAGTAAGCCGATAGATTCAAATATTTTAATTTTTGAAGTTGCTGACGCGTTGACACCTGAACTTGTGGTAGGTAAACTGCAGGAGCGAAACATTCGCTGCTTACCATTTAGTGCCCGTGAAATCCGCATGGTTACCCACCTCGATTTTAATGAAGATCATTTGAATTACGCAACTGAAGTACTTCAAAAACTTTCTTTTTAACAAAGGATGGACGAACTGGAAAAAGCTCTGCCCGCAGGTGAAGGAATGATCGATGCCGAACAAGGTGGCGAAAACAAAACCCCTAATGAATTCTGTCTGAACTGCGGCACCAAGTTGCTCGATAAATTCTGTCATCACTGCGGACAAAAAGATATTCCTCGCAGACAAACACTTGGGGAGCTTTGGACTAATTTCATTTCATCATTCTGGAGCTACGAAGGAAAGTTCTTTCAAACCACCCGATATCTTTTAACAAAGCCAGGCTGGCTGGCTCTTGAATACAATGCAGGAAAAAGAGAGAGTTATTACCATCCCGCCAGAATGTATGCGTTCATCAGTTTTGTTTTCTTTTTATTGTTCTTTTCATTTTCAGGATCAGATGAAAATGAGGAGGGAGACAAAACCAAAGTTGCCGATTCCGTTAATGTTGATAAGATTATTGATAAAACCACAGATGCTCTGAAGAAAGCAAAAGTGGACTCCATTGTGCTCGCAGAATCTGGAAATGACAGCACAGTTAAAGAGTTGCTATCAAAAAATTGGGCTGACTCGTTAAAGAAGGCTTCAAAGAAAAAGAAAGGCAAAAACAAGCTTGGTTGGAATTTCGGGAGTTCAGACTACAAAACGGTGAAGGCTTATGATTCAGCTCAAGCACTATTGCCGGACAACAAACGAGACGGATGGTTTGAACACAACATGCATGTAAAGGCCATCAAATTAAACGCCAAATACAAAGACAATCTTGAGCAGTTTGGGAAAGATTTTGTTGCCGCTTTCAAAGATAACTTTTCAAAAGTGCTTTTCTTTCTTCTTCCGTTTTTTGCACTCACGTTAAAATTGCTTTATATAAGACGAGGCTATTTTTATAGCGAGCATCTTGTATTCTCCATTTACTACTACAATTTCTTTTACCTAGCGGGAAGCTTGCAGATACTCTTTAATAAAATAGCATGGCTCGAATGGCTAGGATCACTGATGGGCTTTTGGATATTTTTCTACTTGCTTTTTGCAATGAAGAAAATGTATGGCCAAAGCTGGCGCAAAACCATTGTAAAATTTGTGATCTTTGATTTCCTGTTTTTGATTTTGTTGGGTATTGGATTTAGCATAAGTGCCATTGCCATCATAATGTTTATCTGATATGTTGTTGAATACCACTTCTCCGTTGGCTGAGCGCATGCGGCCTTCCAAACTCGATGATCTCATCGGGCAGGAGCATTTGGTGGGGGTGAACGGCATCATTCGCAAGGCAATTCAAACCGGGAACGTTCCGTCCATGATCTTGTGGGGACCACCGGGCGTTGGTAAAACTACTATTGCCAACATTATCGCGCACGAAGTAAAAAGGCCATTTTATGTTTTAAGTGCCGTAAGCGCAGGTGTAAAGGATGTGCGCGAAGTAATTGAGAAAGCAAAATATTCATCACGTGCAATTTTATTTATAGATGAAATTCATCGGTTCAATAAGTCGCAACAAGATGCGCTTCTGGGTGCAGTAGAAAAAGGAACCATCACGCTGATCGGAGCAACCACAGAAAACCCATCATTCGAAGTCAATTCAGCCTTGCTTTCGCGATGTCAGGTGTACACTCTCAAACCACTCGATGAACATGATTTGCTGAAGCTGGTGAATCAGGCATTGGAGAAAGATGACGAACTGAAGACAAGAAAGATTGTCATCAAAGAGCATCAGGCACTGTTGAATATTTCAGGCGGTGATGCTCGTAAACTTTTGAATCTGCTTCAGCTCCTTGCAGAAGCCTTGACAGGAGATATTGAGGTTACCGATGATCTGGTAATGCAAGTCGCTCAGAAGCACATTGCCGTTTATGACAAGAGTGGAGAGCAACATTATGACATCATCTCAGCCTTCATCAAATCTATTCGTGGCAGCGATCCAAATGCCGCAGTTTACTATCTCGCAAGAATGATTGACGGTGGTGAGGATGTAAAATTTATCGCGCGTAGAATGGTAATCCTTGCGAGCGAAGACATTGGCAACGCGAATCCAACTGCTCTCGTGATCGCAACTACAACTTTTCAGGCTGTAGATGTGATTGGCTATCCAGAAGCAAGAATCATTCTATCCCAATGTGCAGTGTATTTAGCAAGCTCGCCCAAGAGTAACGCTAGCTATCAAGCAATAGAAAATGCTTTGAGTGCAGTAAAAACCTTCGGAGATTTGCCCGTCCCTCTCGCAATACGCAATGCACCAACAAAAATGATGAAAGACATGGAATACGGAAAGGGTTACCAGTACGCGCACAGTTTTGAAAACAATTTTGCCTCCATGGAATTTCTTCCCGATAAAATAAAAGGCACAAAGTTTTACGAACCGGGGAAAAATACGCGTGAAGAGGAATTGAGAAATTATTTGAAGAGGTTGTGGAAAGAAAAGTATGGGTATTAGGATTAAAAATTACAGATTGAAAATGATAAGATCAGATCGTCAACTAATCTTACATTCGTCAAATCTTACAATCACAAATGGAGCATGCAGCGACTGATTTTTGAATCTTCACCTCTATACATTTTTGTTTGCCTCGCGCTGGGTGTCGGCTACGCCTACCTGCTTTATTCAATAAAGAACTCGTGGAGTAAGCGAACCAACCAACTGCTTTTTGCAGCGAGAGCGCTTGTTGTATCGGTTCTTGCTTTTCTATTGATGGAACCTCAAATTAAGCTCATCACCAACACGTATGAAAAGCCGGGAGCCGTTTTGCTGATCGATAATTCCTCTTCACTCAAAGGTCTTGTTGATTCAGCTTCTTTCAAAAAACAGTTGACAGAAACCGCGAGCGTTCTCTCTTCGGCAGGCTATGAAGTAAAATGGAAAGACCTTTCCGGCAAGGACATTGAAAAAATTCAGTTCAACAATCCTACTTCTGATTTAAATTCTGCTTTACGGAACGTGGCGTCAGAATACGAAGGCAAAAATCTTTCAAATATTATTCTGCTAAGTGATGGAATTTATAACTCCGGTAGTTCACCTCTTTATTCACCGTGGCGTGTACCGATCACAACCGTAGTGCTTGGTGACAGCATTGAGCATCCGGATTTGATTTTGAAGAATGTCGCATTCAACAAAATTGCTTATCAGGGCAAACGTTTTCCTGTAAGAGCCGAGGTAGCCATTCAAAACTTGCGTGATAAAGATGTGAAAGTTTCCGTCTTTAAAAATGGAAAACTTGTAGATCAAGCTCAGAAAAATTCAGGATCAAAGTCGATTCTTGATTTTGATTTCCTGATAGAAGCAAAAGAAAATGGTACTCAACGATTGGATATTGC
>CAZNCO010000565.1:0-3552 GCA_964571345.1 uncultured Ohtaekwangia sp. | reverse complement strand
GAGTTGGAGTAGTCAGTGATATCTCCGCAAGGTATTGCAACCACTACGTGTGAGAGATCATAACGGCAGTTGCCATCGGTAGAGATATTGACAACGTACGTTGTGCACGAGCCGGTGTCAGATGTTTGAGTGATGGTGCTGCTGAAGCAATCTTTGCAGCTTTCGCTATTCGTGCCGCCACCAGAAGGTGCCGTGCAGCTACTTAATGTGTACGAGCAGGTTTGTGTGCATCCGTTTTTAGTAATGGTGAGATTGAACGTTGCAGTTGTATTACTGTTACCTGCTGTATACTGAAGAGTGTCTGTTGCAGCACCGGATTGAATCGACCAAGAGCCATCCGTGCTGCTGATTGCCCAGCTATACGAATCTGCGTCAAGCACTGACGTGAATATTATATTGCCACCCGAATTGCATGTAACAGGTTGGCTTACCGGAACAATCGCACATGTCCATGTTGCGGGGCTATTCAATGTCACTTGTTTTGTGAGTGTGCATCCGTTGGCATCTGTGATGGTTACCGAATAACTTCCCGAAGACAGCCCTGAAACATCTTCTGTCTGAGCCCCAGTTGACCATAAATAAGTGTATGGCGATGTGCCTCCGGTAACGGAGAGATTAACGGCAAAACTATTGCACGAAATATTCTGTAAGGCTGTTGTAGCCTGCATAGGTGAAGGGCTTACAATAAAATAAGTAAGCAATCTCGAGCATCCTGTGGCATCGGTCACCGTTACGGAATAGCTTCCTGTGGAGAGATTTTCCAGCGAGGGTGTGGTGGCTCCGGTCGACCAAATGTATTGATAAGGAGCAGTGCCGTCCGATGGGGTGAGAGAAATAGAGCCTGTATTGTCACCAGCGCAAAGTGGTTGGGTAATTTGTGCGCTTACCTGGAAAGTTTTTTTATATACGAAGATGCGTGCTGTTTGCTGGCAGCCGAGGCTGTCTGTTACCGTCACCGTATAGATTCCCGATGTCAATCCTGAGATGTCTTCGGTGGTGCTGCCATTCGACCACACAAACGTGTAGGGTGCGGTTCCCCCGCTTACATTCAGATTAATTGCACCCGAGCCATCGTCAAGGCATGTGGTGGGAGAAACCGAATAACTTAGCCGCAACGTATTGTTCTCTCTCAGGAAATACGAACTTGTCACCGAACAACCTTCCGCATCCGTAATGGTTACAGAGTATGATCCCTGTGGCACGTTCGTGATAGAAGAACTAGTGGCTCCATTACTCCAGAGATAGGTATATGGCTCAGTGCCTCCGGTTACGCTCACCGAAAGACTTCCGTTAGACTGATTACAAGATGGCATTTGCGATGAAGCCGTTACGGTAAGTTGTTTTGCATTCGCCACGGTAAAGGTGGCTTGCGTGGTGCAGCCTGCGTTGTCTTTTACTGTGACCGTGTAATTCCCAGATAGAATATTTGTTAAACTATTCGAAGTGCTGCCATTGTTCCAGAGGTAACTATAGGGTGCCCCGTTGCCACCGCTTACAGAAATTTGGATCGAGCCATTCGATTGATTATTGCAGGATGCGTTTGTTATCTGAGACGTAATGCTGATTGGTGAGGGCTGTGAGATTGAATCAAGCAGGGTAATTTTCGTTCCGATATTGTCCGTGATCACCACCGAGTATTTTCCGGCACTTAAGTTCTGTATGGAAGAAGCCGTGACACCATTTGACCAACTGTATTCAAAAGGTGCAACACCGTCATCAATGATCGCCTGCATTTCGCCATCGGTAAATCCATTGCACGAAACGTTTTTCTTTTCTAGGTGCGCTCGTAGTACCGGGCATGGGGCCGTGATAGAGTCAAGCTCAAAGCAATTGCCCGCTTTATAAGCAACCTGTGTTGACCAGCATTGCAGCTGCGGGCACGTGCCATTTGCGCACAAGCGGAACGAAACGGTAAATTCTTTTATCGACCCACTGCCAAAGTTAGATACATTGTCAATTTTAAAACCGGTAAGTCCTGTGGTAGGATCATACCCGATGACATTGTTGCAGTTTAAACTGTTAGACAGATTCGAAATCGTAGCGCATGAAGGCACGGCAACCGTGAAGTGTGATAGATCATGCTCGCACCGCCCAGAGTAAGAAACTTTTATTTCATAATCAGTACACTGAGCATTTACTTTGGTTGCTTTAATGATGTCTGATTGAAAACAAGTGGAGCAAGTTCCCTTCAGTTGAGCCACCGCTTCAGTTGACAACAAAACACACCAGCACAAAACAAGAAGGAGTAAACTTTTTTTCATCTGTTCATAGGTTTTTCGAATCCCCTGCATAGTTATTGCTTTTTGCTTTCGTTAAGATTATTCGCAACAGCGAGTGGATAGGTGTATCGACAAACCGTCATCAAAAACGACAGGCCGGATACGATTCATAGAAAATTTCTGTTTGAACCTGGGTAAACGTTAAGGAGTGCTATGTCTCTTTGGAGTGCTATACCATCAGTACTTTTTGCTCGTTGTGGATGCATTAACAAACCAAAAATTATTTGCTATGAAAAAAATGATTTGTTGTTTGGCATTGGTAGCCGGAGGTTGCCTGGTGTCGGAAGGGAAAAATGCAAATGCAGAACGCCAGGTGGCTGTTGTGCGAAATGGCGAGGTCTTTAAAGTCATTTACAAGAGCGAACAGCAGGCTGCTGTGGAGTTGAAGATTACGGATGGCAATGGCAATTTGGTATTCCGGGAGAAAATCAAGTCAGATGGATTCATTCGCCCTTACAATTTCTCTCAACTCCCAAAAGGCGATTACAACCTCTCTGTCGAAGATGAGACGGGCCGTCACCAGCAAACATTGTGTTACCAGAATGAAATGAATCCGGAAGCACATGAAATGATGGCACATATCGCGAAAGTGAATGATCCGGTTGATGCCAAATATATACTTAGTATCCCTGGCCAGGAGATGAGTGAAGTAAACATCCGGATCTTTGACAAGGCTGGTAACCTCGTTTTCAGTGAAGTGCAGAATGCTGCGGATGATTTTGCCAAAGTGTACAATCTTAAAAATATGGATGGAGCCGTCTTTCATCTAACAAGCAAGACATCTGGCTTTGAAAAGATCTTCCCGGTAGGAGAAAGGCCCTGATCAAAATTTAATTGGATTATAAAAAGAGCCGCGACCGAAATCGCGGTTCTTTTTTTATACGAGTGATTCGTAATTAATGGCGAGCGTCTTCTCTTTGAAGTTAAGCGTGACGGATTTAAGAATATTTCCTTTCTCGACTGTTACAATGATTTCCTGCTCAAAGCGTGAGTCGTAGTTGTGATGCTCGTAGTGCGTCATTTTGCCTTGCGGGCTACTGATGTTTCCGTATCATCAGTTCGCTTTCACTGTTTCGTAGCTTGAGCGTGCGCATAGTGTCTTGATCTAGAAGGGACATTTCTTTTTTCTAAGCCGGAAGTCACGCTTATAGTAAAAGCACTCCACGCTCAACAGCATTATATCGTGTTTGTGCCTAGCGTACTTGGCGCGATGTCCTTCTTTTCACTGTGCGCTGTGCCCCAATGCTTTTCGCTGCTTTTTTCGGGACACCCA
>CAZNCO010000564.1:0-3557 GCA_964571345.1 uncultured Ohtaekwangia sp. | reverse complement strand
GGCGAGGGGTAATAGGCAATGCCTTGCATGGACTAGACAAACCTCGGATCTGTTACCATCACTGTGCCGCATTTTTTGCAGGTGCGCAATTCTTTTGAGCCATAGAAATCGCGGAAGCGCGGAAGAAAATCTTTCTCAATGTTATCGAGATGGAAACGATACTCGTGCAATTTGTTGTTGCAGTTGTCGCAGAACCAGATTAGTCCGTCCTGATAAGTTTGAGCAGCGCGCTTGCATTCGATAACCAGCCCGACAGTATTTGCGCCACGCTCAGGCCGGTGAGGTGTATTCGCGGGGAGCAAAAACATTTCTCCTTCTTTAATCGGGATGTCCACTGCTTTTCCATCTTCCTGGATGCGCACATTAATGTCGCCTTGCAGTTGATAAAACAGTTCCTCTGTTTGATTGAAGTGATAGTCCTTGCGGGCATTCGGTCCACCCACAATCATCACGATGTAATCACCTGCATCGGCATAGAGATTTTTATTTCCTACCGGAGGTTTCAGTAAATCGCGATTGTCGTTGATCCACTGCTGTAAGTTGAAAGGTCTGCGGATGGCCATAGTTTATAAATTTTGAATGTCTAATGTCAGGTAATCAAATTTAAAATTCATGAATCAGAATGTAAAAATGTTTTACACCAATTCATAAATCACTGCGGCTCCTTGCCCCACACCGATACACATCGTAGCAAGTCCACGTTTAATTTTCCTCCTCTTCATTTCATGAATAAGGGTGGCGCTGATGCGTACACCACTGCAACCAAGCGGGTGGCCCAACGATATGGCACCCCCGTTTATATTGACGATCGTTGGGTTTACATCTAAATCTTTTATACACGCCAATGACTGAGCTGCGAAAGCTTCATTTAATTCAATCAAACCAAGATCAGATATTTTTAGCCCTGCGCGTTGCAGAGCTTTTTGAGTGGCTGGAACCGGCCCGACACCCATATACGCGGGGTCAACTCCTGCAACTGCCATGGAAACAATGCGTGCCAGGGGTTTTAAATTATTGTTTTTGATAAACTCACCCGAGGCAATAAGACTTGCAGCAGCTCCGTCATTGATTCCTGACGAATTACCTGCGGTTACACTGCCGCCTTCTTTGAAAGCCGGTTTTAAGGCTGCTAGTTTTTCGAGGGAGGTCTCGCGGGGATATTCATCCTTGTCAAAAACAAAAGTGTCTTTCCCTTTTGAAACAGTCACCTCTACCAATTCATCTCTGAACTTGTTAGCGGCAAGAGCCCGGAAGTATTTCTGTTGGGATGCCAATGCAAACTGGTCTTGTTCTATACGACTGATATTCCATTTCTCGGCTACATTCTCAGCGGTTTCACCCATGCTATATGGATGGTAAAGTTTTGAGAGTTTTGAGTTAATAAATCGCCAGCCGATGGTTGTGTCGTAAATTTCTGTTTTGCGCGAGAATGGTTCATCATTCTTCGCCATCACAAAAGGTGCGCGCGTCATACTCTCCACGCCACCGGCAATATATACATCTCCATCGCCATTCAGAATGGCGCGGGCAGCATCCATAATGGCCTGCAGCCCTGATGCACATAATCGATTCACCGTAACGCCACCAACTGAAGTGGGCAACCCTGCAAGCAGTAATGCCATGCGCGCCACATTCCGGTTATCTTCTCCTGCTTGATTGGCAGCGCCAAAGACAACATCCTCAATTTGATGGGGATCGATGGACGGATTTCGATCAAGTAACTTTTTAATCACCCATGCGGCAAGATCATCAGGACGAACAGAGGCAAGTGAGCCACCAAATTTTCCGATGGGAGTGCGCAGGATATCAACGATGTACGCGTCTTTCATCTCTTTATTTTTCTTGGTAAAAGATCAGAGCAAATGTTCACGCTTGTTAATTATTTTGACCGATGACTGATGACCATTTCATTAACTTTTATGCATTTGATTTACTCCTTTGTTAGTTAAAGAATTTTTCAGTCATGAAGAAATTCAAGTCATCGGGGAGGAATGGTTTTTGTATTTTTGCCCAATTATTCAATGCAATTTAAACCTACACTCTTATGTGGCAAAGGAAACAAACTATATTTCTAGCCATTGCGGCTGCAAGCCTTATTCTTATGATTTTTTTTCCGGTGTGGCAAGGCCAATCAGAATCTACTTCGGCCACACTCTATCCTTTGTACTATAAACTTGTGCAAGGCGATGTTCGCACGGATGTTTATTTCCCTTACTCTATTATCGCTATCCTGGCTATTGCTGCGGCTACACTTGCCATCTTTGAGATCGGAAAATTTGAAGACCGTATTTTGCAGATCAAGATTGGCGCTGTGAATTCACTATTGATGGCAGGCAGCATGGGCACAGCTGCTTACCTTGCCATTCAGATAATCAAATCGAACCAAATTGCGGGTAGCTACGGCTTTGCCCTTTACCTGCCTGCAGTGGCGATGGTATGCAACGCAATCGCCAACCGCTTTATCCGCAAAGACGAAAAATTAGTGAGAGATTCGGAGCGATTGAGGTGACCATCTGATCATTGCAAAACCTGAAAATCCATATCATATTTGCAGAATTGTAATTTCGATCCCGTAAATCCGACTAATGAAATATAAACGCATTCTTTTAAAACTAAGTGGTGAAGCACTGATGGGTAATAAGAATACCAACATCGACCCGGACGTACTTGAACAATATTGTGAAGAAATAAAAACGGTAAAAGAGGCAGGGGTGCAGTTGGCCATTGTTATCGGGGGAGGAAATATTTTTCGAGGTGGTCAAGCCGAAAAGTTGGGTATTGATAGGGTACAAGGCGACTACATGGGCATGCTGGCTACGGTAATCAATGCGATGGCGTTACAAAGTGCATTAGAGCGTCATGGGCTTTACACAAGGCTAATGGCGGGTATAAAAATGGAGCAGGTATGCGAACCTTTTATAAGGCGCAGGGCCATTCGCCACATGGAGAAAAACAGGATCGTGATTTTCGGTGCGGGTATTGGTAACCCTTATTTCACTACTGACTCAACTGCCAGCCTGCGGGCCATCGAAACGCAATCGCAGGTGGTCTTAAAAGGTACACGCGTGGATGGCGTTTATACAAAAGATCCGCTGAAATTTCCGGATGCAGTCAGGTACTCCAAGCTGTCTTTTCAGGAAGCCTATGAGAAGAATCTCAATATTATGGATATGACCGCCTTTACATTGTGCCAGGAGAACAAGTTGCCGATCATCGTTTTTGATATGAATAAAAAAGGTAATTTGTTGAAGATCGCTCAAGGCGAAGAGGCCGGAACGTTGATCAGTTAATTTTAGATTTTAGAATTAGGATTTTAGTTCGCCTTTTTAAATGGACAAATCTAAAATCACAAATCAAAAATAGATTTATGGAAGAATTAGAATTATACCTTGATGATGCCAAAGAGCAGATGAACAAGTCCATCACCCATGTGGCAAATGAACTTGCAAAAATTCGCGCAGGTAAAGCCAATCCTTCAATGCTCGATGGTATTATGGTTTCATACTACGGAGCCATGAGCCCTCTTAACCAGGTTTCATCTATTACCATTCCTGAGG
>CAZNCO010000563.1:0-3560 GCA_964571345.1 uncultured Ohtaekwangia sp. | reverse complement strand
GCCCAAGGTGATAGAGTGCATCCCCTTCGCGTGACCTCAGCTCCAAATTACGCGAATACTCAAGCACTTGCTGGTAATCTTCAGAGGCATCGTCAATTTTTCCAAAGGCCGCATTCACTCGTCCTGATTCGTTAAGCACCAGAGATCGAATGTTAAAATTCTCCTCTTTTGCATCAAGTGCTTTAGCCTCATTGAGAAAGCTAATACTCTTGTTGTAGTCGCCCACCTCTTCGAATACACGGGCCATGGCTAGATAAGTAAAAATCTTTTCATGATGCAAACTGAGCGAATCTTCGATGGCCAACGATCGTATCAGCCACCCCAGCGCCTGCTCATAATCCTTGACGCGCGTAAGATGCAAAACACCCAACTCAATCAGGGCTTTTGCTTCGGCTCTTTTATCGTTTGTTTCAACTGCACGCATTAGGGTAATGTCAGCCAAACGCCTCTCCTCATCAAGTGACTTATTTTTAGGAATAACAAACAGTGTTTCGTACCACTGAACATCTGCATCATCCTGAGCAAAAGACACTACGCTTGAACCCAACGATAATACCATAAATGCAAAAAATAATTTCATCCGAAAATACATTATGATACAATCACAAAGGTGAATAAAAGTATGGTCGTAGGAAGTGAAACTTCAAAAGAAATATTACATGAAAAACTCGCTGAACCGAGCCTATTCAACTTTTACACCAAGCTTTTCACCCAACAAATTAAATTGGAGACACCATTCGCTCTCCGCTTCCATCGCACGTTCTTTCCTGGTTTCAATCGCGATTTGAAAATACAAGTTTTGGCTTTTATGAAGGTTGGGATCGAGATTGAATTTCGCCAACACTGGAAACAAACGGTTCAGGCGCTGGATTCTTCTCACGTTTTCCCGTTCGTTGCTAATGCGTTTCAATTCTTTGTAGATGCTCTCGGCAGCAAGTCTTTCAAGTTTTCCCGGATCTTCAAGGGTCAGGTTCCAGCGCTCCAACTCAGACGAAATGCGTTCCATTTCTTTGATGTTGATTTTATCGCTATGAAAACTTCTGATGAGGTCAGCATTGAGAACATACTCAAAAGTTGTTTTATAGGTATTAGGAATTGGAATGCCGTTGTTAGCTAAAGCAGTAATTAAAGGATAGTCGCTGTTATAACTTTTTCGCAACGAATTTTCCAACTCCGCCATACTCTCCCTCGATATCAGATCGAGAATTTTTCTCTTCTCGTCTGTGAATAGTTGCCAGATCGTGTATTTCTCAGGTCCAAAATACATCTGCATAATCCCGATAACATCACCTAGTCTTCCTTCCTCAAAAGCTTTCACCATCCTGAATTGCATACCGGCAAATTTGTCCGTCTCCATGTCCAGTGAAATATTTCCGATGATGTTATGCTTGCCCAAATAGATAACGGCAAAGGCAAATTTCTTCTCAGATCCTGTCACCTGTGATTTAACTTTCGTGATCCCCAACACCAGCTTTTGTTCACCAGCCGCCTTTTTCACAAATGACTCGTTGGAAGTCGTGTAATTAAAAATAGTAAGGGCTTCGGGCTCTTCTTCAAAAATAGAAGATACCGCATAATGCATTCCTACCCGTTGCAGGTTCGTGCGCGATGGAATAACAAAACGTTTATAAACCTCTGCAGCATTTTCATAGGATGGCACGTTGCTCGGGGCCAGCTCTAAGCGCTTGATGAATTCGAGCTCCAGATCCGTTGCATTTGCCTGGCTCACCAGCTGAATCACACGACAAGCGTATTGTAATACTTGCGTAGTTTCAATCCCTGACACTTCATCAAAAAACCAACCACAGCTTGTAAACATGAGCATCGAATGCCGCTGCATTTCCATCAGACGCAGCACCTTGTTAGTCGACACATCATTTCGCGCATTGTCTTTTAAAAATCTCCGGATTGACTCCTCGTTACGATTGAGAACCACTTGAATATACTCGTTCCTTGCTTCCCAGGCATCTTTTAAAATGCTGGCACACTCCGATTCAAAAGTCTTAGTGACTTCATCCCTTAGCCAGTTAAGCGCATCGCGCAATGGCTTTCTCCATAATTGATTCCATCCTTGATTTCCCCCTGAATTACATCCGCAGTCATTCCGCCAGCGCTCTACCCCATGCACGCAACTCCAAGAGCTATTTTCTCTTATTTGGGCTTCATATTCAACCGGATAGATATCGAGAAACTGCGCATAGTTGGTCAATTGCACTTCCTGGTTCTTATCAATGTAATCGAGGCAAAAGGCCAGTGCCATATCGCCATGCTTATGATGATGTCCGTACGTTTCTCCATCGGTAGCTACGTGCACGAGCTGAACACTTTCGTCATGATCATCAAAGGAGTTCAACATACTTTCAGCAAAACGCTTACCATCGTTTAGCAAGCCATTGAATGCGATGGACTGCGATAGATCGCCATCATAAAAAAACAAACTGATGCGTTTTCCGGATGGCAACACACATCGATACGCCCGTCTGGTATTAAGCGTTCCTTCGTTCACCTCTATCCACTTCTCTTCACCCACTTTTCGAATACTTTGGCATTGGCGAGGCGCTAGGATCGTAAACTTAATATTTTGTTCGGCCAGTAGTTCTAGCGTTTCGGTATCAACAGCCGTCTCAGCAAGCCACATACCCTCGGGCTTTCTGCGAAAGCGATACTCAAAATCGCGAATACCCCAAATAATCTGGGTTTCCTTGTCTCGCTTATTTGCTAATGGAAGAATAATGTGATTGTAAACTTGCGCAATGGCAGAACCATGACCTCCAAACAAATCGCGGCTTTGCTGATCTGCTTCAAGAATTGCTTCGTATGTCTCACGCGCATGGCGCTCCATCCACGACAATAGTGTTGGGCCGAAATTGAAACTGATTTTGGCGTAATTATTTACGATATTCTTGATGGTTTTATTCTCGCCCAGAATCCTAGAAGTTGCATTTGGCTCATAACATTCGGCTGTAATGCGCTCATTCCAATCATGGTACGGGTGAGCCGAATCTTGAACCTCAATTACTTCCAGCCATGCGTTTTCCCGCGGTGGTTGATAAAAATGGCCATGAATACAAATGTATTTGTTAACTACTTTCTCTTTACTACTCATTTCGATGTTTTCCTCTAGTATACTAAACAGCAATTTAACCCAAGAACTTCTACCGAACAGGGATTTCAAAATTAAGTTTTCCGCTACCGATTGAAATCGATTTTAAAAGAAGAATTTCCGGTTCGATTGATTAGCACTAACTTTGTCATCTTTTTATTCTAGCAAGATGATTTCCGTTTCAAATATCTCTTATTACATAGGTGGTCGCCCACTTTACGAAGATGCCTCCATGTTCATCCGTCCAACCGACAAAATCGGCTTGATTGGGCTTAATGGGCGCGGAAAGTCCACGTTACTTAAGATTATTACAGGAGAGCTCTCAACCAATTCGGGATCAATCTCCAAAGCGAAGGACTGTACGATTGGATTTCTAAATCAGGACCTTCTCTCCTACCAGACTGACGATGCGATTCTTACGGTAGCGATGGAAGCCTTCAAAGAAGCTGTTGAGACC
>CAZNCO010000562.1:0-3563 GCA_964571345.1 uncultured Ohtaekwangia sp. | reverse complement strand
TCTTTTTTCGAAGCAGGAAATTTTCATCGGCCACCAGATCTCGCATCTCAATAAAATTATCCAGGGCGAGTTGAGCAATGGCATCTGAGTTGGGCTTTCTTATTTTTTGAAACGCAACAAATAGATTTTGCCAATCGTCAAACTCATCGATCATTTCATTAAATACGCGGCAATCTTCAAAGCCGGAATTCATGCCTTGCCCGAAGAAAGGAACAATCGCATGAGCAGCGTCACCGATCAGCAGCGTTTTGTTTTTCGTCCACGGAAAGCATCTAATAGTAACCAACGATGAGGGAGAACTACTCATGAACGTTTCGACAGGACTTTCCATGAGCGGGAAAGCATCCGGGAATGTTTCCCTTAGAAATTTTTCGACAACGCTTTCAGTCTTTAATGAATTGAATGACAGTGCACCTTCAAACGGAAAAAATAATGTGCAAGTGAAGCTACCATCAGGGTTGGGAAGTGCAATCAGCATGAAGCTCTCTCGTGGCCAGATGTGCAAGGAATTTCTTTCCAACTGAAAGCTTCCGTTTGCTCCAGCAGGAATGTGAAGCTCTTTGTAACCGTGATCGATGTAGTCTTGCGAATAGTCGAAGCGGTCGGTGATTTGCATGGACCCACGCACTGCGGAGAAGGCACCATCAGTACCGATGATCGTATCGAATGTTTGATGCTGAATACCGGATGCCGAAGATTGGAAATGAATTTCCGTTTGGTTGAAATCAACGGAGGTGATCCGCTGTTCAAAATAAAACTTCACTCCAAGCTCTTCCGCTTTGTTCATCAATACAATGTTGAGATTGCTGCGCGATACGGAGTTGATATATTGCCCTTCCTTCCCATATGGTTGAAAAGTAAGATTTCCTTCGCGGCTGTGCATGGTGCGCCCGTGCATCGGTATCGCTACTTTTCTGAGCTCATCTGCAAGACCAACTTCTTCCAGCGCACGTAGTCCGCGATTGCTAAGGGCAAGATTGATGGACCGTCCGTGGTCCAGCATTTTTACGCGCATGTCTGTTCTTCTCTCAAATACAGAGACTTTGAATCCGCGTTTGGCTAAATAAATGGAAAGAAGCGAGCCGACTAATCCGGCTCCCACGATTGCGATGTGTTGATTTTTATCGAAGTGCATTTCTGAAAATTTCACTAAACCTGAAAACATCTTCAAAAGAGTTGTACAACGGAACGGGCGCAACGCGAATCACGTTTGGCTCTCGCCAGTCAGCAATTACACCAGCTCTTGTGACTTTATCGAATATCTTCTTTCCATTTCTTGTCATCAACAAGGAGAGCTGGCAGCCGCGTTGGTTTGGATCAGAAGGCGTGATGATCGTAAAATGACTTTTGTGATTCTCAATTGAATTCAACAGGAACTCTAAAAAACTTGTGAGCAAAATGCTCTTCTTCCTTAAAGAGACAAGTCCTGCCTCTTCAAAAATTTTCAATGATGCTAATTGAGCCGCACCTGTGAGTATTGGAAAATTCGAAAGCTGCCAGCCATCGGCACCGGTCATCGGCTTAAAGCCTTTCTTCATCTGAAAGCGCTCTTTCTCTTCGTGCCCCCACCAACCTGCAAAGCGCGGCAGGTCAAAGCGGCTTGCCTGTTTCTCATGAACGAAAACTCCTGACATTCCACCGGGCCCTGAGTTTAAATATTTGTAACCGCACCAAACTGCAAAGTCAACATCGTGTTTGTGAAGTTGAAGAGGTACATTTCCAATGGCGTGAGCAAGATCAAATCCTACAACGGCACCGGCAAGGTGTCCTGCTTTTGTGATCGCTTCGATGTCGAAGAACTGACCGGAATAATATTGCACTGCGCCAAATAGGATTATGGCAAGCTTGTTTTTGTTCTCTTCTATTGCGTTCAAGATGTCTTCTGTTCGCAACGTGAACTCTCCTTCACGGGGAGATAGCTCAATGATTGTTTCGTCTGGATTGAGGCCATGAAATTTCACCTGCGATTCAAACGCATATTGATCCGAGCCGAATGCTCCTGCCTCAATCAGAATTTTGAATCGTGTCTTTGTTGGCCGGTAAAATGAAACCATCATCAGGTGGAGGTTCACCGTGAGCTGGTTCATGGCCACTACTTCTGTTGGTTTGGCGCCAACTATTTTTGCCAAAGCCTTTTTGCTGAACTTGTGATAATACAGCCACGGACGCTTGGCATGAAAGTGACCTTCTACACCCAACTTTGCCCAGTCACTCAATTCTTCATCAACAAACTGCTTGGTTGACTTTGGTTGAAGGCCGAGCGAATTACCGGTGAAGTAGATGGAAGTTTGTCCATTGACTTTTGGTATCAGGAATTGTGAACGATAGGAGCGGAGCGGATCCTGACGATCCATTTTTTTAGCGAAGGCGAGTGACTTTTCAAACTGCATATTGTACGTATTATCTCCAGTAAGTGTCCCAGTATTCTTTTGGCGAGAATATTAGTGTACTTTCAAATTGTTTGAATGGAAAATGCTTTAAGTTTCCTGTAATCAGATAATCAGCTTGCGAAGCAACCGCAAGGTCGATAAACTTATTGTCTGATTTGTCTGGCAATATCGTGAATGAAACTTTGGGTGAGATCAGGATGCTGACATCGGCAATAGATTCAAGTAGATTCCGTGCATCAGACTGAAAGCTGTTTTTTTTCTGGAATTTTTTTCTTGAAAGCACCCCTTCGTATTCTTCCAAAATGGGCGGTGAAACAACCAGTGCTGCCCGATCCATGAAGATTAACTCAAAAATAATTTTATGAGGATAACTTTTTCCCAACAAGGATGAAACCAGGATGTTAGAATCAACGATTAGCTTTTGCACTTCTACGGTAGGCTTTTATTTCAGCATCGATTTCATCCGATGTCATTTTTGAAAGACCGGAAGTGCGAGCAGATTGAACTACTTTTTTCATTCGATCTCTTGCGATGGCGAGCTTAATAAGCTTTTCAAATTCAGTAAAGTCGATTTCAGAGCGATTTATTTTTAATCGCTTTTTTTCACTTGAGGAGATTTTAACTTTGAGGGTTTCCATAGAACAAAGTTATCAAAAAATTGAAAGCTGTTTCTGCATGGCTCCTTCATGTTCAAGTAGCCAGACTTTTCGTTCAAGGCCACCACCATAGCCTACCAGGTCACCACTTTTGCCAATCACGCGATGACAAGGTACAGCAATCGCGATTGGATTTTGCCCGTTGGCCAATCCTACTGCGCGAATAGACTTGATATCGCCTACGCGTAAAGCAAGCTCCTGGTAAGAAATCGTTTTGCCATACGGAATGTTGAGTAGTTCGTTCCAGACTTTAATTTGGAAATCGGAGCCGCGAAGATCAATGTGAAACGAGAAGAACTTTCTTCTACCGGCAAAGTATTCGTCCAACTCGGAAATGCATTGTTGGATTACCGGGGTGCGAACTTCAGGCAGTTTTGGATTCCAGAGGAAACCAAGCATGGTAATTTTCTCGTTATCAGATTCAATTTGTAACTCTCCGACAGGCGAGGGGTAATAGGCAATGCCTTGCATGGACTAGACAAACCTCGGATCTGTTTCCATCACTGTGCCGCATTTT
>CAZNCO010000561.1:0-3563 GCA_964571345.1 uncultured Ohtaekwangia sp. | reverse complement strand
ATGCAAACGATAAAAACGATGGCTCCCACGATGAGCCCCAACAAGAACCACCAGTACATGCCTGGCAATCCGGTCACAGCAACTTCCAGTAAGATAAAGCTTAACGACCGATCCAACGGTAAACCATTGCGTGTGCTAAGCGAGGAAGATTGGGCGTTTTGGATTGAGAATGGATATGTAGTGATAAAAAATGCAGTGCCACGCGAACAGGCTCTTGCAACAGCTGATTTCATTTGGGAATTTGAAGAGAAAGATAAAAACGATTCATCCACCTGGTACACAGCACCCCGCGCTGACATGAAGATGAAAGAACTTGTGAATACCGGAATGGTGGAAGTATACAATAATCAAATGTTATGGAACAACCGGCAGGCACAACGGGTGTATGATGCCTTCACAGATATTTGGGGCACTGAAAAGTTGTGGGTAACGATTGATCGTGTCAATCTAAACTTTCCCATCCGCCCCGGTCATGAATACAAAGGTTTTATCCATTGGGATTATGATCCGGAAACAAAACCCCAAAACGTGCAAGGCGTACTCGCCCTGGCCGATCAGGAAGATGAAAACATGGGCGGCTTTCAATGTATACCCTGGCTGTTTCGAAACTACGATACCTGGAAACTCACGCAGCCCGAAGACAGAGATCATTTCAAGCCCGATGTGAAAGGATTAGAAGACAAGTTTGTAAAAGTAAAACTTCGTGCCGGAGATCTTTTGATTTTCAACAGTCTGCAACCGCATGGCATTCGACCAAATTTATCAAAAGACAAAGTACGTATTGCTCAATACATTTCCATGATGCCAGCGGAAGAGGACAATACAGCTATGAGAGAGTGGAGAATTAACTCTTGGAAAAATCGCATCGCGCCAAATGGCTATGCGTTTCCAGGCGATCCGCGCAAATGGGAACAAACCAAATACCCGCAGGCAGAACTTTCGGAACTCGGTAAGAAAATATTAGGTCTAACGAAATACGAGTAATTCATTCTTAATACTTCATTCAACTAAAACAATATGACTTTATTCGATCAGCTGAGTCTGTGGGACATCAGTATAATAGGATTTTACTTTGCTCTCACACTTTGGATTGCGTGGTGGGCATCGCGCGTACGCCACGCAGTAGCCGATGTTGGCTCAGTTGATTATTTTCTTGCAGGCAAAAACGAAGGATGGTTTGTGATTGGTGCCTCCTTATTTTCCTCCAACATTGGCTCCGAAATTATTCTGGGTGTATCAGGTGCTGGTGCACGCGCAGAAATGCCCATGGCCAATTTTGAAATTCTTGCCGCACTCATTCTTATTGTATTAGGATGGTTGTTTGTTCCCTTCTATTTGAGAACAGGCGTGTACACCATGCCGGAATTTCTTGAACTTCGCTATTCAAAACAGTGCCGCAATTATCTTTCGGTAGTGTCAGTACTCGCGTATGTGATCACGAAAATTTCACTGATCATTTTTTCGGGTGCGCTGATTTTTGAAACGATGGGGATACCCTTCTGGACAGGCGCACTCATCACCGTACTTGCTACCGGATTTTATACCGTACTAGGTGGATTGAAAGCTGTTATCTATACCGATATGGTGCAGGCATTTATTCTTCTCGCAGCATGTGGTGCCGTCACTTACTTCGGTCTGAGCCAACTGGGTGGATGGGAGGAAATGATCCATACGATTCAGCAAGCGGCTCAGGAACCTGGAAATCCTCCCCTTGAAAAGTTCTTTAATTTATGGAGATCTTCCAGTGATGTTCAATATCCATGGACAGGCATGCTGTTTGGTGCTCCGATATTAGGTGTATGGTACTGGTGTGCTGACCAATTTATCGTGCAACGTACCCTGTCGGCAAAAAACGTTAGCGAGGCGCGAAAGGGAGCAATCTTTGCTGGGTTTCTTAAACTGCTTCCTGTATTCATATTCTTTATTCCGGGTGTCATCGCATATGCTATGCTGCAGAAAGGCTTGCTGAATTTTTCGTTATCAAATGCAGACTACGCGTTGCCGGCAATGATTACACAAGTACTCCCCATTGGTTTAAAAGGCTTGGCCATTGCCGGGTTACTTGCTGCGTTAATGAGCTCGCTCTCATCGGCATTCAATTCTTCATCAACCATTTTTACAATTGACTTTTATAAGAAATATCGGCCTGCATCATCGGAAAAGGAATTGGTATGGGTTGGTCAATTTGCTACTGTTGTAATCGTGATACTGAGCCTGGCTTGGATTCCATTCATGAAAACGTTAATGGGTGGTGGCATCTTCTTTTATCTGCAGAGCATTCAGGCTTACATCTCGCCACCCATTGCAGCTGTTTTTCTTTTCGGCCTTTTCTTTAAGTGGATTAATGCGCGAGGTGCTATTGTTTCATTGTGGACAGGATTTGTTTTGGGCATTTCCCGACTGATAACGGAATTCATGGCAAAAGAAGGAATCATTCAAGTGCCCGAAGGAACTGCAGCAGAATACTTTTTAAGTATTAATTTTCTTCACTATGCTCTGTTTCTATTTGTATTTTGTGCTGCTGTGATGATGATTGTGAGTAAAATGGGAAGCCCTCAAAATCCAGAAACACTAAAGCTAGTTACGTTTCAAAGAATCGAAACTGCTAAACCGTTTCAACTATCAAGTGATTTGATTCTTACCATCGTCCTGCTTATTTCGATGTTGACCTTGTGGTTTATTTTTAGTCCATGGGGAATAGCCTAAACTTATCTATACGAGCATGAACTATCAATTAAAAAACAAAAAAGCATTTATTACTGGTTCTACTTCCGGCATTGGTTGGTCCATCGCAAATATGCTGAGTGCTGAAGGCGCCAACGTCATCTTAAATGGAAGAACATCCGAGGGCATCGCCAGCGCTATAAAAAAAATAAAGGAGACAAATCCAGCATCTGAAGTAAAAGGGCTGATAGGAGATTTTTCACAGCCGTCATCCGTTCAAAAATTAATGAGCCAGTTGGAAGATGTTGACATTCTGATAAACAATGTTGGAATTTTCACATCGCAAACTTTTTCAGAGACGAGTGATGACGATTGGTACAGACTATTTGAAGTGAATGTGATGAGCGGTGTTAGGCTTTCCAGGCAAATATTACCCGTCATGCTAAAGAAAGGATGGGGAAGAATTATTTTCATCAGTAGTGAATGTGCCCAACTAGTACCTGAAGATTTGATAGCCTACAGCACCACAAAAGCAGCTCTACACAGCATCTCTCGCGGACTGGCGCAGTTAACGAAGGGAACCCAGGTAACAGTGAACACCGTTATGCCGGGATCCACCCTCTCAGAAGGCGCAAGCCGTTTTTTGAAAGAGCAATCCGAAAAGCAAAATACTTCTGAGGAAACGGTAGCGAAAGAATTCTTTTCAAAAGTAAGAACCACATCATTGCTCGCACGTTTTGCCAGCACTGATGAGATCGCTCACCTGGTAACATTCCTGGCAAGTCCGCTTTCATCGGCAACCAACGGAGCCGTATTAAAAGCTGACGGTGGCAGTGTGCCTGGAATCTTTTAAGCGCTAACGATCTGAAAATTTATTTTGAAGCAACCCACTTATACAC
>CAZNCO010000560.1:0-3565 GCA_964571345.1 uncultured Ohtaekwangia sp. | reverse complement strand
GACTTACTTCGCGAAGTAGATGGCATCGGAGCAAAAATGCTTTCTAAAGAATTGCACGAACTTGAAATCAATGAATTGGTAAAACGCGAAGTGCAAAACACAAAACCCATTACGGTGGAATATGAAATCACGCCTTACGGCAGAACGTTAAACAAAGTAATTGGGGAGATAGCCAACTGGGGTATTGCTCATCGTAAGCGCGTATTTAAAAAAGGCTAGGGATCGCACAATGCGTTATCCTTTTATTACAATCCAAGTCGCATAAGGACGATCATCAATCCGCCCTTTTAAACCGTCCCACCAAACGGCTGCTCAAATAATTCGGCCTCACTGGTATTGCGCAAATGAATATCTTTAGAAAAATTAAACACCATTCTTATTTCATTATGAAACTAATATCTATCCTGTTCTTTGTTTTATTGTCTTCCGCTGTTTTTTCTCAAACACGAGTCAATCCGGTGATCAAAAGCTACGGTGGCATTTTTGAAGTACCGTATGCTGATGAAAAACCTGATCCAACCATGGACTACAACATCATCATCGAAGTGGAACACGCCATAGATCACCCTGATTCGATTAACTGGGCACTCAATAATGTAGCTCGATTGCTCAACGTACACGTAATGGGCGGTGTAAAACCGGAGAAGCTCCACGTGGTGCTGGCGATTCATAGTGGCGCTGCCTATACTGTAATGAACAATGAAGCCTACAAGGCGAAATACAAAGTCAATAACCCCAACCTTGGCTTGTTTGATGAGCTGCAGAAAGCAGGTGTAAAAATTTTTGTGTGTGGTCAGTCATTGATAAACCGTAAAATAGACCGCATGAAAATGGTACCGCAGGTGAAGATAGCTTCTTCGATGCTAACAACGATGACGACTTATCAATTGAAGGGCTACGCTGCTTTGAAATTTTAAAACCGTACCTTCGGGAGAACGCCAAAACCATGAAGGCTCTTCAGGAACGGTTGACAGATTTCCATTTAAATCGCCAACAACCCACGTTGTCGATCAAGTATAGGCTGATGGCGTCTAACGAATTTGCCTTTTATCGTGCCACCTGTCATTTGTTTTACGAAGAGTTGAGTTCCTTTCATATGCACCTGCATAGTCCGCTTGTGTGGTGCTGTGGCGATCTCCATCTTGAAAATTTCGGAAGCTACCGTGCCAATAATGGGTTGGTTTATTTTGACATCAATGATTTTGACGAAGCCATGCTTGCTCCTGCCACTTGGGAATTAGCGCGTTTTCTCACCAGCATTGGCATGGCGGCAGACCAATGGAGATACTCGTCCCAGGAAGCTGAGGATCTGATGCTCGTTGTCTTAAAAGCGTATTCGCACCAACTCATGCAGGGAAAGGCGTACGCGATTGAGCGCGAAACAAGTCCGCCATTGATTCAAGAGTTTTTCAAAATGGCAGAGAAACAACGGGAAAAAGAATTGATCAAGGCTCGTGTGGATCGCAAAGAAGAGAAGTTAAAAATCATCAAGAACAAAACACTTCCGATAGACAGCGAAACGTATAAGCTTTTAAAACAGGAGGTGGGTATTTTTCTAAAGGAAGAATATGGTTTCTTTAAAATAAAAGACATCGCCTTCCGCATTGCCGGCACAGGTAGTCTTGGCGTCAAACGCTATGTGATCTTGGTGGAAGACAAACGGCAAGACAAACTGCGACTGCTGGATCTCAAACAAGCATTGCCTTCTTCTCTAGCTCCGTTCGCCAATTTCCCTCAACCGGGTTGGCCGTCAGAAGCTGAGCGCATCATTTTCATCCAGAGGATGATGCAATATGCGTTGCCGCGATTTATGACCAGTCTCACAATAGGTGAAGACGAATTTGTACTAAAGCAGATGCAGCCGAGTTCGCAGAAAATTGATCACAGTCTCTGCCATAAAAAATTAGAGAATACAGAAACAGTGATGATCACTATGGCACAAGCACTTGCTTCTGCGCAAATCAGAAGTGCTTCACGCAAAGGCTCAGCCGATGTAGATACACTGATCGATTTTTCAACGCACCCGCTTTGGCAAACAGAACTGATCCAAACGTCTCTTGAGCTTGTCCATAGAATGAAGAATTATTTTTTAGAGTTTCAGAAAACTTCCGATAAATAATGCCACTACTCTGCCTTACTGGTTTTTCGCAACCACCGCCAGTGCGTCACAAAGAGAATTACACAGATCACAATCAATATTCCACCGATGATCATAGAGCGGTGCGCCTGATGTTTAACCGACTGAATTTTGTCAGCCTTCGCAGACTCATACATGGATTTGATTGTAGTCTCGTCTGGTATGTACGATGCGCCCTTTGTATCATCTCCTTTTGGCATTGACTTGAGCACATCCATTTTATAATTCTCATAAGATGCTAAACTGGGTGAGCCTGGCTGATTCCAGCCCGAATGCAAGGGGTCATCCAAATCCATTATTGCATTTACCACTGAAGTAATGGCAATCAGAAAAGTAATAACAGCTACAAGGCAAACTGTATAGCCATATATCTGGGCACCTACCTTTGTCTTTTCCATGGTGTTCCGATTTTATTGTTTACTAAAGTTCACGTCAATAGGATAGATACTCAATAACATTTTCACACAGATGAGATGAGTAGCATCATCTACACACCTAACCAATGTCATCAGCGGCTGCTGATTTTATTTTTACCTTATCGTGAAAAAAGAAACCAGCATATGAAAAAGTTAGAGAATAAAGTCTCCATCGTAACAGGTGCGGGAGCGGGCATGGGCAAAGCTATTGCCTTGCTATTTGCAGCCGAAGGCAGTAAAGTGGTGGCCACCGATATCAATGCGGCCAGGCTCGATATCCTCAAAAAAGAAGTCAACGAAAAAGGGTACGATGTCACAAGCTTAATCGCCAACATGGCGAAAGAAGAGGACATTGAAAATATGATCAGCATGGCAGTGACCAAATATGGAACTGTAGATATCCTGGTCAATAATGCAGGCATTATGGATAATTTTCAGCCTGTGGGCGAGGTTGACAATAACACATGGGAAAAAGTGATGAAGGTTAATGTAGAGGGGCCTATGAAGGCCATGCGAAGTGTTGTAAAAATATTTCTCACAAAAGGAAAGGGCAACATCATTAACATCTGCTCTATCGGAGGAATAAAAGGTGGCGTTGCCGGAGCTACCTACACCACCAGCAAACATGCTTTAATTGGTTTAACAAAAAATACAGGCTATCTCTATTCCAAATCGGGCATCCGCTGCAATGGCATCGCGCCCGGGGCAGTGAACACCAGCATTGGTGAAACTATCGACATGACAAAAGTTACTCCGCTTATAAATGACCGGATCATGACGGGCATGGCACTCAATCCCCGCGCAGGTGAACCTGCTGAGATCGCTAACGCTGCGCTATTCCTGGCAAGTGACGATTCAAGTTTCGTCAATGCGGAGATACTGGTGGTGGATGGCGGCTGGAGTGCTTATTAATTGGCCGTGCCATCGAATCCTTAAATTGAGAAGAGCCTCACCAAAGTCGATGATATATTGAAGCAGTTTCAAAAGATGATGCACTGACAGTGCCTAGTTC
>CAZNCO010000559.1:0-3571 GCA_964571345.1 uncultured Ohtaekwangia sp. | reverse complement strand
CTCCGCTGCTTTGAAAAAGTCCAACGCATAATTTCTATGCTCTTCAATGCCTGTGGCTACCGGAAAAATATTAGGATCGAAGATGATGTCTTCAGCCGCAAACCCAACTTGCTTTGTCAGGATATCATACGCACGTTTGCAAATCGATATTCTCCTTTCATACGTATCAGCCTGGCCTTGTTCATCAAATGCCATCACTACAGCAGCAGCACCATATCTCTTCACCAACTTCGCCTGGCGAATAAACTCTTCCTCTCCCCCTTTTAAGCTAATCGAATTTACAATTCCTTTTCCCTGCAAGCATTTAAGTCCTGCCTCAATGACATCCCATTTTGACGAGTCAATCATCACAGGAATGCGTGCAATTTCCGGCTCAGCTGCCATCAAGTTTAGAAACTTCACCATGGCTGATTTCGAGTCAAGCATGCCTTCATCCATGTTTACATCGATCACCTGGGCGCCACCACGCACCTGGTCGAGGGCAACCTCCAGCGCTTCCTCAAACTTGTCTTCTTTTATGAATTTCAGGAAGCGTGCAGACCCGGTAACATTGGTGCGCTCACCGATATTTACAAAGTTTGATTCCTTGGTAATCGTTACAGCCTCGAGGCCGCTAAGTTTTAAATTAGGCATGTTGCACCACCTCCCTTGGCTTGTATTTTTTTGCGATTTCAGCAATCACTTTAATGTGATCAGGAGTTGTGCCACAGCATCCTCCAACGATGTTTACCAATCCTTCTTTTAAGAATTCTTCCATCTGCTCTCCCATTTCCTCCGGGCCTTGATCGTAATGACCAAAGGCATTGGGTAGCCCTGCATTAGGATAAGCACTGACAAAGAACGGGGCGTTCTCGTTTAATACCTGTAGATAAGGTCGGAGCTGAGCTGCACCAAGGGCACAATTAAGTCCTACACTTAACAATGGAACATGAGAGATAGAAATCAAGAAAGCTTCCGTAGTCTGTCCTGATAAAGTTCTTCCGCTTGCATCTGTGATTGTGCCTGATACCATCACCGGTACTTGTCGCCCTGTTTCTTCGAACAATTCCTGAATCGCAAACAAGGCAGCCTTGGCATTCAGCGTATCGAAAATAGTCTCTACCAATAATAAGTCTGCTCCTCCATCCAATAAACCCTTTGCTTGCTCTTTATACGCAATTCTCAAGTCATCAAAACTTACCGCTCTGTATCCAGGGTTGTTTACATCAGGAGAGAGAGAAGCAGTTTTATTCGTGGGGCCAAGTGCGCCAGCCACAAACCTGGGTTTGTTTGGTTCTTTTTTAGTAAACTCTTCGGCTACTTCCTTGGCAATTTTTGCTGACTCGTAATTCAATTCATAAGCCAACGACTCAAGATGATAATCTGCTTGCGCGATGGTTGTACTACTGAAGGTATTCGTTTCAATGATGTCAGAGCCTGCCTCCAGGTATTGCCTATGGATTTCTTTAATAATATCCGGGCGGGTGATTGACAACAAATCATTGTTCCCCTTCAAGGGAGATGGATGGTCTTTAAACCTTGTTCCCCTGAAATCTTTTTCCTCCAACTTATAGCGCTGAATCATTGTGCCCATAGCACCATCCAGCACCAGAATCCTTTCTTTTAAAATTTCTTTGATATCCACTCTTTCTGTTGTTTAATGTTGATCCAGAAAGAGCCGTTTTTGATTGGCCGCTTATCTTCATCCGAACTTACATTCAGAATGGGAGTTAGCACCTAGTTAAGGAGGTTGCTAAGACTTCACAGGGCCCGTTCCCTCAGTCTTTCTGGATAAGCAGTGCAAAGAAACAGAATAACTGGCAGAATTAAAACTCTAAAACTGTTTAAATTGCGATTATAAAAGGAAGCCATTTGAAACTTGCAGCCATTGACATAGGGTCCAACGCAATACGTCTCCAGATCTCAACGATCTTAGAACACAAAAAGAAAGTACTCTTCAAAAAACTAGAATATGTTCGGTTTCCGCTCCGCCTGGGGCACGATGTCTTTACGACCAATCGCATCAGCGAAAAGAGTGTTGAAAAGTTTAAGAAATTAATGAAGACGTACAAGCTTTTACTAGAGCTTTACGAAGTGGATGACTACATGTTCTGCGCCACCAGTGCCATGCGTGAGTCAGAAAACGGAGAAGAGCTTGCTCGGCAGGTATTGGAAGAACTTGGTGTAAAAATTAACATTATTGATGGCCACCTCGAAGCCGAGTTAATCAATAAGGCGATCGCATCCTATCTTCTCAAAGACACCTACATTCACATTGATGTGGGTGGCGGTAGTACGGAGCTCAATTTGTTTGTGAAAGGAAAAAAGATCAAGACCCGCTCATTCAAAGTTGGTTCCGTTCGTGTGCTTGAGCATCATGATTCGCCCGTAATGTGGAACGATATGGAGAAGTGGGTGAAAGACAATATGAAAAAAGAATACGGCAAGGTGACAGCCGTAGGAACAGGTGGAAACATCAGCAAAATATTTGAGCTGGCTCAGAAAAAAGCGGGGCAGGTTATGTCTCTTAGAAAAGTGAAGGAGATCAAGGAAATGATTGAAAATGTATCTCTTGAGAAGAGGATTTACGAGCTACAAATGAATCCCGACCGTGCCGATGTGATTGTGCCTGCAAGCAACATCTATGTAAAAGTAATGGAGTGGGCGCGGGCACAAAGCATCCTCGTTCCCGATGTAGGATTGAAGGACGGAATACTACTCCATCTTCTGGATAAAAATATTCACCAGAAGAAGATTGAGTTTAAAACCGGAAGGTTCTAAGTTTATTGAGAGATATAATTCTCTAGGTGTTCAATTATCGACTTCTGCTCTTCGATAATATACCGAACCACGTCACCAATCGAAATCATTCCAACAATTTTATCATCGTCTGTAACAGGCAAGTGGCGAATATGCTTATCTGTCATCATTTGCATACATACCTCTATGGAACTTTCCGGAGAAACCGTAAAAGGATTCTTGGTCATCAATTCACTGATCGGAGTATCTTTAGAAGATTTTCCTTTCAGGATCAGCTTTCGTGCATAATCGCGTTCGGTAAAAATCCCGGCTAGCTTTTCATTTTCAACGATCAACAAACCCCCGATATTCTTTTCACACATCAATTCGATGGCCCGGTATACCATCACTTGAGGTTCTACTGAGAAAACTGCGTTGCCCTTGTTCTTGAGGATGTCTTTAACTCTTCCCATAACTGATTTTTAATTATGGAATGAAAATAAAAGTTTATTTCAGAAAAAGCAATCGATTTCGTTCTACAGGATGTGGATTATTTCGGGGAATACTGCGAGCCCGAAATTGATTATGATCAAAAGAATAAACGCCAGTTTCTCCGAAAAGGAAAGAGCGATTATCTTATCCGATTCCGCCTGATACATAGCAATCATCGGACGGAAGTAGTAATAAACGACAACCAGTGAAGTGATTACTGCAAGCATGACCAGCTTAGGATGACCATTCGCCTATGCCAGGCTGACGACTTGGTATTTCGCAAAGAATCCTGCAAAGGAAGGAATACCGGCTCGAGACAACAACGCTACTGCCATCGAAAAAGCTAAAAACTAGTAGGCTA
>CAZNCO010000558.1:0-3571 GCA_964571345.1 uncultured Ohtaekwangia sp. | reverse complement strand
ATGTCGATGAACAACCGCTCGCTCCTTGAACTGTCGGTGCGGCCGGCAATGAATTGATTACCGCGTTAATACTCGCTTTTGCACTAACACAACTACCATTGGTGACCGCAACGGAGTAAATGGTCGTCACCGAAATTACCGGTGTGGTATAAGTACTGTTCGTCTGGCCGTTGATCAATCCATTGTTGTCATACCACAAATAATTTCCATTGCTTCCGCCTGTGGCTGTGAGTGTCACACTTCCTGTTCCGCAGTTGCTTACGTCTGATGCTGCAGGTGTAGCCGGCAATGCATTTACTGTAAGTGAAGCTGTATTGGTATATACCGTAGCTGCATAGTCGCCATTGATTTTGCAACGATAGAAGCCGGCTCCAAAATTTGCACTAGTGTTTACACTAAGTGTTGCGGTGGTAGCATTTGAATATCCTCCTCCATTTGAAATATCTCCGTAAGGGGCTACTCCATCTGATGAATATTGCCATTGATAGGTGATGTTTGTTGTACCTGTGGCTGCTGTGGTAAATGTAGCTACATCGCCAGCACATGATGTGGTATTTGCTGGCTGTGAAGAAATGGCAATAGATGCACTTGTTGATACACAAGAAATATTTGCAAGCCAGGTGCTGCCAAAACTGTCTTGCCAAATGAATTCAAAAGTCAATTCGCCTCCAGATCCTGTCGCTACAATGTCCGGAGGCAAGGTAGTATCTGTCAGCGATGCAATTAAGGGCGAAGTTGTAGAAGGCCCATCATAAACATTCAAAATATCTCCGGCAGAAAATGAAACAAAGGAGATTTTAATTTTATCACCAGCATTAACTGGCAAAAATGTTTCTGTCACGTGACCTGTGCCGCTCGGGGCCACAAATTGGGTATTACAGTTTTGAACAATGCCATCGCTTAAAGTAGTCTGAGTAGTAACCATAAAATTACCCGAGCTCATTGCCGCAGTACTTGCGTTTACAGAAATTGGCCCAGTGGTGGCACCTGCAGGAAGAATAACTGTGAGACTGCTTGTTGTCCCTGATTTCACAATCGCTGTAGTGCCGTTAAATTTTACAATGTTATTCGAGGGTGTCGGATCAAAGTTTATTCCATTGATTGTAACGTATGTTCCTATGACACCTTCGGTAGGCGAGAAATTTGAAATAGATGTAAATGGATTCAACGTGGCTTTAAACAAAATACCATCATCCTGAGCTCCTCCATATTGAGCCATTCCATACAGATAAGTGCCATCAGAAATAAGTGATCCTTGCGGAGAGCCTGAATTACTGAAGTCAAGCATTTTCTCAAAACCTGTTCCGTCAGTTTTGATTCTAAATATGGTTCCATCACCATTGGCGCCACCATTCGGGCACATGCCATACATGTAATTGCCATTCAATACTAATGATCCAGTCGGCCCGCTTCCGGTTATGTCGCGATCAAAGTCTAGCAATTTGGTGGCACCTGTTCCGTCAGGTTTAACTTTAACAATAGTTCCGTAATCATTCACTCCTCCACCTGAAATAAGCGCATATAAAAAAGTACCATCAAAAGTCAGATCACCTTTTGGATATGTACCGGTATTGGTATAATCCAGGTCAAGAACTTTTGTAAAGCTGCTTCCATCTGGTTTGATTTTAAAAATGGTGCCGTTACTATTCGCGCCACCTGAAGTAGTCATGCCATATAAAAATGTTCCATCCGAAATCAACGAACCAAAGGGATAACCTCCAGCATTGTTGTAATCAAAATCAAGTAGCCTCACATACCCTGTTCCATCTGGCTTGATTTTAAAAACGGTTCCATAGTTGCCTGCTCCTCCGCTATATGTAATTCCGTAGAGAAATGTTCCATCATAATAAAGAGAGCCATAAGGATAACCTCCCAGGCTCGATCCATCGAAATCCAGCAACTCAGTGAAACCAGTGCCATCGGGTTTTATTTTGAAGATATTACCGGAGTGATGTATGCCACCTTGATTTGTCATTCCATAAAGAAATGTACCATCTGAAATAAGTGAGCCATACGGGCTCTGACCGTTGTTAACTCCATCAAAGTCTAACAGCCTTGTAAAGCCTGTTCCATCTGGTTTAATTTTAAAAACTGTTCCGTAATCATATATCCCTCCTACGTTAGTCATCCCATACAAATAAGTACCGTCTGAATAAAGAGAACCTTGCGGATTGTTTCCTTCTGTTTCGAAATAAAACAACTTAGTGTACGCACTGCCGTCAGTATTAATCTTGAACATCGTTCCGGGTAGAAAGGGTGGAGTACCTGAAGATCCGCCTCCTGATTTTATTCCATAAAGAACTCCTGCATTGAGAAGCAAGGTGCCCTCTGCAAAAGATCCGGTGGTGCCAATGTCATTGTCAAGTAGCTTGGTGAACCCACTGCCATCAGGCATCACTTTAAAAATGGTGCCGCGACTTTTCGCTCCGTAAGTGGAAGTGGTTCCGTAAAGATATGTACCATCATAAACCAATGAACCGCGTGGGTTAGCTCCCGGACCCGTGTTACTAAAGTCCATCACAGTAGAAAATCCTGAACCATCTGGTTTGATTTTAAACAGCATACCATATTGAAGTAAGTTATTGGGAGAAGCTGTCATTCCATACAAAAATGTTCCATCTGAAATCAACGAACCAAAAGGGTGAGATCCATTTGTTGAACTATTGAATTGCTGTAAGGTGGAAAAATTTGTTCCGTCAGGTTGCACTTTGAAAACAGTTCCATCATAAAAGAACCCTCCGTTCGTCATTCCATAAAGAGATGTTCCATCATAGTAAAGTGAACCGCAAGGTTGCCCGCCTGTATTGGTACCGTCAAATGCAACAAGAGTTGTGAATCCGGATCCATCAGGTTTTATTTTAAAAACCGTGCCATTAGAATTGGGACCACCATCGCTGGTGGTTCCATAAAGGAATGTGCCATCTGAAATCAGTGAGCCATACGGAGTAGCTCCATGGGTGCCGTAAACCAGATCAAGTAATTTAGTAAATCCAGTTCCGTCTGTCTTTAATTTGAAAATAGTGCCATAGCCATCCGCTCCACCGCTCGAGGCCATGCCATATAAAAATGTTCCATCAAAGTAGAATGATCCAACGGGGTTGCTTCCGTTTGTTACATCAAAATCAAAAAGCTTTACAAACGCACTGCCATCTGGTTTGATTTTATAAATCGTTCCCACTCCATTAGAGCCACCATCATAAGTCATCCCATAGAAATACGTTCCGTCTGAGACCGGTGCGCTGTAGGGATGTGTTCCTTTTTGCGTACTTCCAAAATCAAAAAGCTTAGAGTACTGTGCATGAAGATTGATTGATGCTAAAAGAAATATTGTTAGCAAATAAACTTTATTCGCTTTCAAATTTTGAAAAGAGAAAAGAAATACACGTACGAACTTTTGAGAAGTCATTACAATAAAATTTTGCATTAATACGGAAAACTCCTCAAAACGATCGGCTGAAACCGAAAATTATGTTGTCTTTTTTAAAGACCCGTCTGCGAATGGTTGTGGGAACTCAAAACATCCAGCGAAATCGCAAGGCTCACTTCGTGAGTGTTGTAGTTCAACGATGAG
>CAZNCO010000557.1:0-3573 GCA_964571345.1 uncultured Ohtaekwangia sp. | reverse complement strand
GAAAATACGCTGAGGCAGCTGCCTGGTGATGTTTCAATTAAGTTTATGCGCCCGGTTGGTTTCTATTATAACATGTTCGCGTTCATACCGGTGATCAAGGCAACGGGAACAATTATACAGAACTACGGTGGCGATGAGAAAGAACCGTGGGTTGCGCCAGTGGATATTGCTGCGGTCATTGCCGAAGAAATTCAAAAACCTTTTGAGGGCAGAACGGTTCACTACATAGCAAGTGATGAAATTTCTCCGAATGATCTTGCCAGGACTTTAGGTGAGGCGATAGGTAAACCGGATTTAAAATGGAAGGTTGTGTCAGATGAGCAACAACTAGAGGGAATGCTTGCTGCAGGCATGAATCCAGGCATCGCGCGTGGCCTTGTGGAAATGAATGCGGCCAGGCGAGGCGGCAGGCTTTATGAAGACTACCATCGCCACAAACCAATTCTGCGAAAAACCAAATTGAGTGATTTTGTAAAAGATTTCAGTAAAGTATATTTCAATTCATAATTTTATTACCAACTATGCAACTTTCAAACAACAAAATTTTAATTACAGGTGGCGCCAGCGGTATTGGCCTGGGGCTAACGGAGAGATTTGTGAAAGAAAATAATACCGTTATCATCTGTGGCAGACGGGAAGAAGCTCTAAAGGCCGTGGCCGAAAAGATTCCAGGTGTCATTTATAAGAGATGTGATATCGCAAAAGAAAGTGACCGCACGGAGCTTTTTGAATGGATCTCAAAAAACCACTCTGATTTGAACGTGATTGTAAACAATGCGGGTATCCAAAATTGGATGGACGTATCGGATAAAGCCTTTTATAAAAAAGCGGAAGAAGAAATTACCATTAACGTCCTCGCTCCCATTCACCTGGCATTCTTGTTCTTAGATTTACCTTCTCTAAAAACAATCCTCAACGTTACTAGTGGATTAGCCTTTGTGCCACTTGCAAAAGTACCGGTGTATTGCGCTACAAAAGCCTTCTTACGATCATTTACGCTTTCCCTTAGGCATTCGCTGAAGGCGAAAAACATCGAAGTAATTGAAGTGATCCCTCCCGCATTAAACACCGATCTTGGCGGAAAGGGAATCCACGATACTTTTCCCCCGGTAAGTGATTTTATTGAATCGATTTTCCAGCAAATGAAAGAAGGAAAAACGGAATTAACTTTTGGAACCAGTGAAGCAAGAGCGAACGCAAACAATCAGACGATAGCGGAATATTTTAAAATGATGAATCCTTAATTCAAGCCATGAAAAACGCTCCCACTCACCGGATAAAATCGATCATTCAATTTCATCAGATGAGAAATCTGCCTAAACCTGAGCATCCGTTGATCAGCGTAGTGAAAGTGGAAGACATGAAACATCAAACGGAACCCGTTAACTTAATTCTTGACTACTATTCCATTTCCCTGAAACGCGGATTAACGGGTAAATTTAAATACGGGCAACAGGAATATGACTTTGATGAAGGGATCATGTATTTCATTGCTCCCAACCAGGTTTTCAGGATAGAACACAGCAAAGAAGAAGTGTTGAAGCAAACCGGATGGATGCTGCTCGTCCATCCGGATTTCTTTTGGAATACTCCTTTAGCTACGCTGATTCAGAAATACGAATATTTTGGCTATGAAGTGAACGAGGCTTTGTTTTTATCAGAGAAGGAAGAAGCAACGATCATCAATATTTTTAAAAACATTCAGCAAGAGTATCATTCCAACATCGATACGTTTAGCAAGCGCATCATCCTATCACAAATCGAGCTATTGCTGAATTATTCGGATCGCTTTTATCAACGACAGTTTATCACAAGAGAAAAGACCAATCATGCCCTGCTGAACAAGGTTGAAAATTTGCTGAAAGAATATTTCACCGAGGCTTACCTGTCGGCAAACGGCTTACCCACCGTTCAGTTGATTTCAGACAAACTGAATGTATCTCCCAACTATTTGAGTGGAGTGCTCAAAGTAGTAACCGGCCAGAGCACACAGCAACATATTCACAGCAAGCTTATTGAAAGAGCAAAAGAAAAACTATCGACTACGAGTTTGTCTGTGAGTGAAATTGCCTATAGCCTGGGATTTGAACACCCTCAATCGTTTAGCAAACTGTTTAAAACCAAGACAAATCAATCGCCTCTTGAATTCAGACAATCCTTTAATTAGTGTTTCAAATAATAAATATTGGGTTCGAAGAACAAACCTGATATTTATTCTTGATAGTATTTAGCTTTAACTATACTTAAACTGTTGATGGGGCACAAGTATCGGGATCAAGTGTTTGCGCGCAACTTTGAACGAGCCTGCATTCCGCTATCTTCCAACATGCAATTCCCGTCAATATAGGATCGTTGTAGCAGCGGTATGCCCCCATGTGCATCCGATAAAATTCGTTTTTTGCATCGTGGAAATCAGCATGTCCATTTAAGGATGCATCGCGAAATACAGGCAATAAGAAAACTGATGGGATAGCCAAAAAAATTTATGCCAGTCCTAAGGCGGTAGCATGCCATTTGCACTAACATCCGAACAACGATGCAACAACACCTCACGCTACATGGATAAGAGAACGTGGATTTTCTATGTGGTCTATGTGTTCAAATCAAATGAAAAATGCTTTGCGACTATTGAATTCCTTTCTCTCCTCACGAACTCTAGGAAAGCCAATGCCACAGGTGAGTGTTTCTTTCCTTTTAACCATATTAACCGCCAAATGGTTTTGATTGGAAATCCTGTTACTGGAATTATTTGAAGATGTCCTTCCCTCAATTCGTTTGTTATTCCGATCAACGGCATAATGGAATATCCCAACCCCGCCATTACTGAATATTTCACAGCTTCGTTTGAAGTTAGCTCCATTTTACGATTAACATCCAAGTGATTTTTATCCATGAACTCTTCCATCGCTTGACGAGTGCCCGATCCCTTTTCCCGAAAAATTAGAGGCAGCTCTTTTAGAATCTGTTTAGAATAAGGTGACTTTTTGAATTTTTCTTCTCCACTGCCAACCAGAAAGAATTTATTTTCCAGCAGATCGATTCCTTCAAGCCTCAATGCCTGCGGTAAGATAGACACAAGAGCGAAGTCAATTGCATTTTGTTCAAGACTTTCAATTACCCCGCTCCTATTGGTAACATTCATTGTCAATTCTACTCCCTTGTTTTGCTTCATGAACGGAGACAAGAAAAAAGGTAGTAGATATTTACCGGTCGATACGGTTGAAATTTTCAATCTCCCATTCAGGTGGCCTTTGAATGCTTGAGTTTTAAAATCGATCATCGCCACTTCGTTCAAGATACTCTCGGCAGCGTCTGCAATCTCCTTACCGAAGTCTGTTATGTAAATCTTTCGGCCAACCACTTCTGTCAACGGAATATCAAATTGGTCTTGCAGATTTTTCAATTGTATTGACACGGCAGGTTGAGTCAAGTGAAGCTCTTCAGCTGCTTTTGTGACACTACCTGTCTGTGCAATCTTTAAAAACACCTGAAGTTGGTTTAGCGTATAATTCATAATACTTACTTATGTAGTATTCGATAGACTATAAATGGCGATTACACTGTATGCATGAC
>CAZNCO010000556.1:0-3574 GCA_964571345.1 uncultured Ohtaekwangia sp. | reverse complement strand
GGTTGTGAACATTACCACGACAAGGATATTGCAAATGGAGAATTTAGCCTAGACAAATTGATAAAGAGCGGCCTATTCGTAAGTCCTCAAATTCAGAAAAGTAATGAGGTAACGGAAAAATCTCGGGGTGTTTCTGTCAAAGCCGAAGCCGATTCAACAACATCTCATAAGACGGCATCTCACACTTCAAATTCCCCAGTTGCGTTCACTGGCTCCAATTCAGAGAATAACCTGATTGAAAAAAATGAAAGCAAAAGTGTAAAGGCCAGAAAAGAAATTCCAAATGAAATCCCGGAAAGTGTCAACCCGAACTATTTTGGAAATGAAAAATTACATGCTAACGAGATCTCTCAAAATAGTACTGAAATAACAGCAGACAACTCCGAAGCACTAAATAATTCCAATCAAAAGTCTAACTCCTCCAAGTCACCTAATGATTTGGCTCAGCTGCTTTCTCAAGATGAAACACAAAGCAAACCTGCAATCGAAAAAGAAAAAGCCAGAAAAAAGATCGCAGCAGAAATCGGTGGACTCGCTAAACAAAGTATCATCGAAAATAAATCATTTGATACCTACAAATTTTTGAATACACTCAAGAATAGTGGATTCGATGTTACAGAACACAAATTCCCTGATTCAGGTCTTATCAGAGGGTATAGCGTACATAAATATGGATTCACTTTTCAAGCGTCAGAACTGGCAAGTGATTTGACATTGGGATCATTAAAAAAATTGGAGATGACTTTGCTGGGCGGAAAGCCAAAAAAATTACGACCTGGCAACAGAATATGAAGGTCAAAAAAAAACAGACGACTCAGAGCTTTAAAAGCTTATCCACCCTTTGGAGTATTTCACTCGGCTTGACTTTTAAAATCTCAGCAAGCTTGTAAATAGTATGTAGTGTGGGGTTATATCTACCTCGTTCCATGTCAGAAATATAAGATCGGTCCAGTTCGGCATAATCTGCGAGCTCTTGCTGACTCAAGCCTCGTTCTTCACGAAGTTGCTTAATGACCTTACCAAATGTTTCGTTGATGACCTCTTTCACAAGAGGCAAGCTATTTATATGTCTATTTTAGAGTTGTGGACTATAACAGTCATTCGTATATTGGTGTAAAAAAATATGAAAAGAGACTCTTTCAATTCTGCGGTTACTGATCATTCACTTGGAAAATTTACCAATGCGGAGCTTTATTACATTATCTCATCGTTACTGGGGCTCGGAGATCCAGGCTTTTGTTCAGAGTGGCTTTACCTTTCTTTTGATTATGCTGATTCTGAAAATATACCAGCGATCCGCTTTCTTTTAGTCGTTGAGGATATCCAAATTAAAGACAATGAGGAGATCGATGTGACTCGGTTTCACCTAGGTCAGATCGACTCAACCTTTGATGAAATACAAATTTATTCAAGCTATTGTTTGAGATCGGAATTTGACCCTGGAAAGGAAGCCGTAAATGTGTCTGCTATTCAATCAGCGCTGCTTAATAAAAGTAAATCAAATACATTTCGTCCAATGACACTATTGAGAGGAATCAAGAGGATTTTATCGCAAGTTGATTTCTCTGACCGACAGTTAAACGATGTCTTTAATATACACCGTTATAGCTCCATACCGGAAGATATGAGGCACAATTTTGATTTTGGGAATTTTGGTTCGAGTAGAACAAATTTTTCAGGAGATTACTATTTGGTGGTAAGGCCTTCTGGTCATCCCTTTGATGGAGTTAAAGTAAGCAACTTTTTGGTATTTGATAGTAACTTGACCGTAGAAGATGATACCATTGAAATATCCGATACATTTATTGACATTGATAGTATCCAGATGTACGATAACGGTGAAGCTGAAAACTTAGGTTTTAAGTTGTTCAAGCAAGAGCCAGCCTCAAAAGTGCTTACAATGGTAAATATAGAAGACCCCGAAGAGTACAAGTCAAGTATCCTTCCAGCTATTACCGAAACAGTTTATAGATTGTTGGTTGACTTGTCGCCATCAACAAAGGAAAAGCTCTTGTCGGGGGAAACGATAGAGGAATTAATTATGCTGTGTAAAAGGAAATATGATCAGGAGTTTGATGCCCACTTTCCTTCGCTTGGATTAGCAGGTGCTCATGAAATTGCTTGGCAAGAAGTATTTAGTGATTTCAATGATGACGCTTGGAGGGATAGAAATGACGATTGATTGTCTTATCTTTCTACCATATCTAATTCAATTGTATGCTTATGAAAAGGGATATTATCGAAGAACAAAAACAATATGAAGCTGCTAAAGCAAAGCATAATATGAGGCTCGAAGCTATGGCACGTGCGCATTATCATGCAGCCCAATTAAGAGGGAGTAATTTGACTTACGAACAAATCCTAAATTATCTGCACGAGAATGATGATAGTGATTATGATTGTGAACCGTCTCCGATAGAATGGGAACGCATGTGTAACGAAGACAAATAATTGTATCAATTGAATCTCATTTTAATAAGGCATGGTGAAAGTGAGGCTAACGCGGGATATAAAAGCAGTGACCCGGCAACCATAGGCCTAACAGAAAAGGGAAAAGAAGAAGCGCTCACACTGCCAAATAGAATTTCAGGCAATCCTGATTTGATAATTGTAACGAAATACACCCGAACGCAGCAGACTGCGGCTCCTTTCATTGGCAAATTTCCAGAAACTCCAGTGGAAATCTGGCCACTGCACGAATTCACATTCCTCTCTCCGTTGGTCTGCCAGAACACAACTGCGTTGGATAGGCAACCTCTGGTTAAGGAATATTGGAATAATTGTGACCCCTCCTTCGTTCATGGCCCAGGAGCTGAATCATTTAATCAGTTTGCACTGAGGGTTTCGGACTCCATTCAAAAATTAAGAGAGTTACCTCACTCCACAGTCGTCATTTTTACACATGGGCAGGTAATGAGGTTTGCAAAACAATATTTGGAAAATGGTGATCAACCAGTATCAACGGCAATACGATATTTTAGAGATATAATGCTCGCATTTCCCGTTCATAATACAGAGGTTTTGCCTTTCAACTTGTAGAGTGCGATAAAGAAATCCAAATTCCATAAACTGTGTTATACTTTATTGGTGACGTACACGAGCTGTTCAGCAAGTTAGTTTCTAAGTTGGGTATCTATAATATTAAGGGCTCAACATTAATCCAGGTGGGAGATTTTGTGGCGGGATTTTCAAAAGACGAAGAGACAGAATTTAAACTCATCAAGTTATTTCTTAAGTCTCACAACTGTAGGTCATATGTAATCAGAAGAAACCATGACAACCCTTCTTATTTTCAGAACACTAGAATAAAGAACATTAGTTTTCTAAAGATTACTCCGTTTTGAAAGTTGAGAATAAACAAATCCTTTTAATCGAGCCATTTCGATCGACAGGATAAACCGGAGTGAAGGCTTCAGTTATTGGAAAGAAGAAGGTTTTAATTTCGATGAAAGACTGCTGGATGCTACTCTTAAAGGTATAGAAACGCTTGATATTGTGGTGACTCATACTGCGCCAATGGAATTCTGGCCTCACCAATTTGACCATCTTTTGAGGAGTCTGCGAACAATACTAA
>CAZNCO010000555.1:0-3578 GCA_964571345.1 uncultured Ohtaekwangia sp. | reverse complement strand
GGTCGGCAGGATCCCCGTCATACATGCTTTCGCAAATATCAATACCCTCCGCGGCCAAGGCTATGTCAAACGAATCAGTAGCTGAACACATCGCAAATAAAAAACCTCCGCCTGCTACAAACGCCTTTATCCTTTTTACTACTGCAAGTTTTAATTGAGATACTTTATGAAATCCAAATTTGCGTGCAGTCTCCTCTGCTTCCCGCTGTTGCTCAATATACCATGGCATATTTCCATGTGATCCAAAAAATTTCCCATACTGTCCGGTGAAATCTTCGTGATGAAGGTGAAGCCAGTCGTATTTCGGTAAAACGTCACCCAATACTTCATCATCGAAAATAACATCATAAGGGATTTCAGAATACGTCAGTGCCAAGGTTACCGCGTCATCCCAAGGTTGTTTCGATTTTGGGGAATAAACAGCAATGCGAGGTGCTTTCTCCAGTTTCATAATGTCATAATTAACTGCAGGACTTGCAATTTCAGTAACAATTGCGTTTACCTCCGCTTCAGAAATTATTTCATAGCTCACACCTCGTATCACCAGCTCATTCTGAATCTTTGGATTGAACTTGCACATAAAGCTGCCACCGCGGTAGTTTAAAAGCCAATCTACTTCGGTCTCTGACTTTAGCACCCAATAGGCAATGCCATAAGCTTTCAGGTGATTCGTCTGTTTCTCATCCATCGGGATGAGGATAGAATTGGCAAAACACAGTTTTGTAAACAGCACCCCGATCAACAACAAAATCCTCATAGCCATCGTAAAAGCAAATCAATTGTAACAAATGATCATCTAATAAGTCTTATTCAAACGAATAAAGATCTAATTTTGGTTTCCAATATTCAAATATCACAATAGTTATAGACAAATACCTTTCCTTTATAGATGAATCTTATTGAAAATATCAAAGAGGGCTTGCGTTCCATTAAAGCGAATATGTTGCGGTCTACCCTCACGGCATTAATAGTTGCAATTGGTATCATGTCTTTGGTGGCTATTCTTACCGCAATTGACGGTATTGAATACTCTGTTAACGAGAGCCTTTCTTCGTTGGGGGCAAATTCATTTGATATTTACTCAAAAAATAACCGAGGTTCGGCTACGGAAGGGGTGAAGGAAAAGGTGTATTCTCCTGTATTGCTTGGTGAGGCTCAAAAATTTATCAGCGATTTTTCGTTGCCAGCTATTATCAGCTTGTCGGCAAGGCTTACAATATTAGCAGAGATCAAGTACGCCTCTACCAAAACGAATGCGAATGTTAATGTTACGGGCGTTAATGAAGAGTATATGGCCATCAAAGGCCTTAACCTAAACGAGGGGCGTAATTTCTCACCGTTTGAAATAACGCACGGAAGCCGGGTGGCAATTTTGGGCTATGAACTTGCCAAAACATTGTATGGGGAAGGTAAAAATCCGGTGAATACCGTTGTTTCTTTCAAGGGCAACCAATTCAAAGTAATCGGGTGGATGAAGGAAAAGGGTTCGCTCTCTGAGAATAACTTTGACAACATGATGTTAATTCCCATCATAGTGGCTAACCAACTTGCATCCGGCCAAGGGCTGAACTATCGATTGAATGTTGGAGTGCCAGACCCAAAAGATTTAGATTACGCGATGGGCGAGGCTACTGGTTTGATGAGGCTGATCAGGCGTGACCAAGTAGGCAAACCAAACTCATTTGAAATTGAGAAGAGTGAGTCATTGGCGCAGGAAATGGAAAGCATTACCAGCGGCTTGAAGTTTGCTGGCTTTGGAGTTGGATTTATAACGCTTCTGGGCGCTTCCATTGCCCTAATGAATATCATGCTGGTGTCTGTTACTGAGAGAACGCGGGAAGTGGGGGTGCGCAAAGCACTTGGTGCTACGCCACTTCGTATCCGCCAACAATTTGTAATCGAAGCGATAGTAGTTTGCCTGATCGGAGGTGTCGCGGGAGTTGTACTTGGTATTTTGCTGGGAAATCTTCTTGCTAACCTGATGAAATTAAAAGTTTTTGTCATGCCGTGGTTTTGGATGTTCATGGGTATGGTCGTTTGTATTCTTGTTGGGCTAATCTCGGGTTATTACCCGGCACGAAAAGCATCCAGACTTGATCCGATAGAATCACTTCGATTCGAGTAATTAATCAAAGCTTATGTAGCTGAAATCAGATCAGTTCCTATTTTTGCAAAAGATGGAATAGGAGAGGTGCCAGAGTGGCCGAATGGGACGGTCTCGAAAACCGTTGTGCGGGTAACTGTACCGAGGGTTCGAATCCCTCCCTCTCCGCCAAGGTTTGTTGATTTTTCTTAACTTAGGCGTTTAATCAGGATCCGAACCTGTCGGCCCTAAGCGAAACTGAAGTTACAGACTCAAGCTTGAAGTTATCGTTAGATGTTGTAGATGGGTCTAATAACTACAATTAAACTTTGACTTTGTTTAAAAATAGCCTGCTTGTCTTTTTTACCCTATCCTCGTTTTTTCTACAAGGACAATCCATTATGAAATATTTAGCACTTGGAGATTCTTATACTATTGGAGAGAGTGTTGCCGAATCTGATCGGTGGCCGAATCAATTGGTAAATAAATTAGAGGAAAAGGGGGTGATTTGGAGTAAGCCCACTATCATTGCCACTACAGGTTGGCGTACGTATAATTTGAAAAATGCTATTACCATTGCTAAACTGAAGCCAGAGTATGACAAGGTCTCCTTATTGATAGGTGTTAATAATCAATACCAGGGCAAACCAATTGAGCAATATGAAAAAGAGTTCGAGGAATTGTTAAAGATATCGATCGGGCTCGCAAAGGGAAAAGTCCAGAATGTCTTTGTTGTTTCTATTCCCGATTACGGATTCACACCCTATGGATTGAAGAATAAAGAAAAAATCTCGAAAGAAATTGATGACTTCAATCGAATCAATAAAGAAATTGCTCAGCGCCATAAGGTGCTATACATTAATATTACAGACATCTCGCGCACGGGATTGAAAGATCCAGCTCTTGTGGCTTCTGATGGCCTTCATCCGTCAGGAAAAATGTACGCTCTTTGGGTAGAGGAAATTGTTAATAACCTGCTTAGATAATTATATTTTTTCCTTCAAGAAAAGTGCTAACTTCTTGGCAATAATTTTATGGCCCTCCGCATTTGGATGTATTCCATCTGCTTGATTTAGCTTTTCGATTCCACCAACACCGTCCAATAAGAAAGGATAGAGAGGTGTTTTGTTTTTAACTGATAATTCGGGGTAAATTTTTTTGAACCCTTCTGAATATTCTTTGCCCATGTTAGGTGGCACCAGCATTCCGGTCAGTACTATTTTGGCGCTTGGATATTTTGTTTTTACTTTATCGATGATTGACTGGAGGTTTTTCCTTGTTTGATCCAAAGGTAATCCTCTCAGCCCGTCATTGGCGCCAAGCTCTAAAACAAATACGTCAATATTTTGCTTCAAGGCCCAGTCAATGCGCGCTAATCCCCCTGCCGATGTCTCGCCACTCAACCCGGCATTGATTACTTTCACCTGTTTCCCCAGCGTTCCCAACTCGTGTTCGATCAGATTTGGAAAGGCCTCCTGCGGAGAAAGGCCATATC
>CAZNCO010000554.1:0-3581 GCA_964571345.1 uncultured Ohtaekwangia sp. | reverse complement strand
CTTTGCCACTTTGCTGAACTTTGGCAGCTATGTGGAGCAACGTTTTCAGCTTATTGCTGATGGGCGCAGCGTCAGGATTTTCTTTCACCTGATCTACAAGCGAAACGTTTTTCAGATGGTGAGCAGCAATCGCACCGTGTGCGCCTGTGCAATATTTGCAATGATTTAAATTCGAAACGTAGGCTGCAATAAGTTCTCTTTCACCCTGGCTTAAAGTCGGATGAGGATCGTGTAAAAGTGTTTGAACCAAACCATTTAGCGTTATTGATGTTTCAGGTCTGAACATGAACAGGCTTCGGATGCCTGGGTATTCTTTTGGTAAGTCGATATGTGGCATATGAATTTGACTTTTAATGATATTGCTCGGTTTGAGGATGAAATGTTTTCCAACTGTGCCAAAACTCTTGATACGCTCTGATGCGCTTGAGCGAAGAACCGTTTGAACTCTTGCCCGAAAATGGAAAAGCCATGTCGCCAACCAGAATGGAGTCATTTCGCAGGGCGAATGATTCTGAAGATGGACGTTCAAATGCTGCGAAGCTTTGGTCATCTGATCCTAGTACAATGGCGATGGGCTGAGAGCCGATTACATCGTTAATCACATGAACCTTTTTTAAGTCAAGCCAATCGTAGGCTTTAGATTTCTCTCCAATTTGAATTCCTACTACCCATGATTTATCTTTCCACGACAAACTATCGGTGCGTGTAAGGTTACTTTTGCTTTTTCCATTCTCAAATCTCCCTAACGTATCATAATGTTCTTTCCATTTATTGTCTAATTGCATAACCAGAGCGCCCGGATAAAGGTCAAATAATTTTTTGATTGTCATTTGCATGGATTCAACCTCAGGAAGTATTTCTCCTTTCAATGCACCCGTTACAGCCTCACCATTTGCTTGCCGCCACCAACTTTTTGTTGTGGCATCTTCAAACATTGCGTTGAAGTGGTCCATTCCTACAAGACGAAATTTTTCGTGCTTGCCTTTCACGGTTGGTTCATACACGCGCCCCGTTCTGCATACGCTGCAATACGTTGCAATAATCGGCTTGCCGCCAACGGTATCCTGCACCTGGTGATGATACACAATGAAGCGCACCGGGTAGGCCTTTACCTGCCCGTTGTTCTCTACGCTCACTACCACGCTGCTGTCATTCAAAGTATTTCCTTCTTTGGATTGGAAGACCAAATGGTCGGGCTGAAGAAACATGTGATCGGCCACCATCATAAAATTGAAAGCATAAATAATCGCGGCAACGATGAGCAACAGTGCAGCAGGAATCCATTTTCTTTTTGGCTGGAATGCCGATATCGCGCCTGCAGCGATGCCCACACCAAAAGTAATTCGGAAGATCCATCGGTACGAATAAAGAAAATAAGCGAAGTCAAGGCTATTCATTCGCTGACTACCCGGCATGGGCATGATGAAGTACACATTGGCTACTTCAAAAAGCGCGAGCCCAATGGCCCCGATATAAAATAGTTTTTTCATAACAATGAATTCATTATTTCAACTCTTTATGGTGGGTGAAGGTATGCATAACCTGTTAGGCAATATCCAGTCAATCTTTTTCAAGGGCAGCAATTCTATCAGGTCTTCTCCCTCGGTTATCTTATAAAATTGATTTGGACTTATGTTTTTGAATATGCTTGTTTTACCGCTTCCGTGCCAATGTATTTCAATTCTATCAATCACTGTTGCCTGGCCAATACCAATTTCCCTGCGTAGGGGTGAAGCGCCAAAGCTTCCGCCTGAGTTCACATCCCGATATACCTCTCGCACAATGCTATTCTCTGTAAATGAAATTTTTATTTCCGATCCGATAGCAGCACGGTTGGATTCTGTGCCTTCAAGTTGAAGATAAACCCACCGATTATCGTTTTGGCCGGGATTAAGAAAGAAAGAATTCTGGTAAGCGTCACCGGGAAAAGCGCCTCCCATCTCTATATAAATGTCCTGGTCTCCGTCATTGTCCATATCGGCAAAGGAAACGCCATGCCCTTTCTGAAGATGACCTACTCGCGCGGCATTGGTAACATCCGCAAATTTTGCACCCCTCAGGTTCCAAAACATTTTGTTAGGAACAAGCGATTCGTATTGTGGATTGCCCGTTCCCAAATACATATCTAAAAAGCCATCGTTGTCAATATCACCGAAGTTTGAACCCATCGCAAATACATTTGTGGTAAGCCCCACTTCATTTGCAACGTTGGTGAAAGTTCCATCGTGGTTATTGCGATACAATAATATTTTCTGCGGATTCCCCTGGGGAATGTTCAGTTTCTCAGCTCCTTCATAGAAAGCCAACGATTTTTTGAATGAATAATCACATGCAAAAATATCCAGCCACCCATCGTTGTCGTAATCCCAAAACCAGGTTGGAAATGAGTTACCTTTCTCATTTGCAAGTCCTGCCTGCTTGGTGACATCGGTAAACGAAATTTCATCTTGATTGATGCCATTGTTCTTTAGTAAAATTCGTTGCCTATCCATTGTTGAAATACAAATATCTTTCCAACCATCACGGTCATAGTCGCCTGACGTTACGCCTTTCACAAATTTCATTACGGTACATTCTGCCTTGATTGCCACTTCACGAAATGTTCCATTCTTGTTATTGAGGTAGAGCTCACAAGGGTGGAAGTCAATTTTCTCAAAAGACGATTCGTTTCCAATGAAAACATCCAACCAACCATCGTTATTGAAATCATTCCAGGTTGCAATTTGAGTTGGGTGAAATGACAGTAGACCGCTCTTCGTGGTTACATCAGTGAAGGTACCGTCTCCGTTATTTTGCAACAAGGAGTTGGGTTCACGTCCGTACTTGCCTTTCCATGCTCCTCGCAATACGAAAACATCTTTGTAGCCATCGTTGTTATAATCGGTTTGCATCATGTTGAGACCACCTGTAATCCCCTCTAGACCTACCTTTCCTGACAAATCATCAAATGTGCCGTCCCCTTTGTTCTTAAAGTAATGCATGGCATCCTGAGGTCCCCAACCTGATGTAAGCAGATCAAGCAAGCCATCGTTGTCAAAGTCCTCTACAATACTTCCTCCGGCCATATTTTTCACATCAAGCTTCAGATCGGCTGCCACGTCTTCAAATGGTTTTAGTTTATACGTGGTATCGCCTTCCATTCCCGGAATTAAAAAGTCTTTTGGTACTTCTTTCGGGTATTGACCGAGCGTCATGTAGGCAATGTTCAATAGCCACATTGACTCGATGTCTTGCAGATTTCTTTTGATTAGTTTTTTATAAATATTGATTGCACTTTCTGAACCTGATGTATTGGTATGCAAACCCAATCCTTTTATCGGGAGTATGCACGATTCGGCTGCATGATTGGAAATGCAATTGCTTCTTTCTCCCTGCCGCAGGTAAGCCATTGCTAAATCCTTCCACACAACTTCGGAAGAAAAATTATCGTCTTCTTCGCGCACGATTTCCTCCATTAATTGAATTGCCTTGTCTTCTTCACCCAGCTCCATCAGGACTTTACTTTTTAAAAATTTACAATATCGAATTTGACTGGAAGTGCTATGGGGCAGAGAGAGCAATGAATCGAAATAGGGAATAGC
>CAZNCO010000553.1:0-3583 GCA_964571345.1 uncultured Ohtaekwangia sp. | reverse complement strand
TGTTTAGGTTATGTTATGGCACTTACTAGAAACGATTATTGCGTTCATGAGCGTAAAGGTTTTTACAAAAATATTTCATTTAATGGAAGCATGGGATTGGCAGTTAATCCCGATATTGATTTACGTTTATTCATGAGCCGTTGGCACTTCGGTTTTGCAGTTAATGAAAATGAACGTTTAAGCTTACAATTTTTTGATAATTATGGAAATGCTATACACAAGATTTATTTAACAGAAAAAAGTAATGTAAATGCGTTTCATGAATTGGTGAATCAATTCAAAATAGTTGAGGATATAGATGTCAAAGCGTTAGAAACAATTCAAATTAATGTAAAGCAAGAAGATAATAATGAAGTTGACGATGAAGCTTTTAAAACTGCGTGGTTAAATTTGAAGGATACCCATGATTTTTTTGGGATGCTTAAAAAATTTAAAATATCTCGTACACAGGCTATGAGATTGGCTCCAGAAAATCACACTATACAAATAAGTTTAGAGAGACTAAAACAAATATTTTATGCTGTCGCAGATAGATCAATTCCCATTATGGTATTTACTGCCAATGAAGGGTGTATTCAAATTCACACAGGTAATATTCAAAAGCTTGTAGAAACAGGTATTTGGTTTAATGTTTTAGATCCAGAGTTTAATATGCACCTTAATCAAACAGCAATTGAAGAAATTTGGGTAGTGAAAAAACCAACGAAAGACGGGATAGTGACTGGAATAGAATTATTTGATAATACCGGTAAAATTATAGCACAATTTTTTGGAAAAAGAAAGCCAGGTATAGCAGAAAGTTTTGATTGGAGAGCTGTAGTAAATGAATTTTCTTTGGTTTAAATTAAACTTACCATTTTCGTGAGATAAAAAGAGGCTGTCTCAAAAACGATTTGAAACAGCTTTCTTTATTCTTGAGAGCTATTTATATGATTTGATTGACCGCGATATGGATAAGACGCGTAATGTTTTTAAATTGATTTAGATGGCTTTATGATATAATACCTATTTAACGTGAGTTCGGTTTAAGCAGCTAAAAAGAGTTGGTTATCATTTTTCTGAATTTTGATATTAAGGGAAGGTTTTTTAGGAAAGAAGTGGTAAGCGCACAATGCACCCATTGTATTCATTAGGAAGTTATTAACTGATCGGTGTCTAGTATGTTGGAGTTTACAGATATTCTTAAGTTCATCATTAACACACTCGATAATAGCTCTTTTTCTAAGCATGATTTTATCCTCTTGTGAGATATTGAATTCTTTCATGTTTTTGCGAGGTTTTGTAATCATCTGTATCCCATTTCCCCAAAGCAAATCAGCTAACGCCTTAGAGATATAGCCCTTATCACCGAATAATTTACCGAATATATCTTGAGTCATAGAGGTCATTAGTTTAATGTTACGGTCATCAACATTGCCCTTTGTTAAGTAAAATGACAATATTTCCCCTTCATCATTAATAATCAGATGTAGCTTAAAACCGTAAAACCAACCTATAGAGCATTGCCCTCTTTCAGCAAGGCTAACAAATACCTTATGGTGATGTATACGTCTATTATGACAAACTTTGATATGGGTAGAATCGATAAAATTAATCCCCTTTGAACGGCCTAAACAACGTGTTTTAAGAAACAACATCATGGGCACAGCTACTCTCTGCTGTAACTCAACAAAACGATTATAAGATACCAGATTTGGAAAACAATCTTTGTAATACAAACAGATATGAGCCAAGTAAAAGTGCTTTAAATTGGTGAAATGACCGTAATGAAAGGCGATGAGCAGGGTGATGATTTCACTATCTGAAAGCGAAGCTTTTCGGTATCTAGTCTTATAATGACCTGCATCGAGCTGGTGTTTAATAATTTCGGATTCAAATTCTTTGCAAAAATCGTCCACTTTTACAAAAATCTCTATAATTTTATCTCTTAGCATTGGGCTATGTTTATTTGTAAATAATTGTTTATCAGTTAATTAAATACAAAAATCATGCCCTTTGCTGTCTTTTTTTAAACTATTTCTTATCCCGAACTCACGTTAAATTATCCTAGTGTCTCAGTTTTGTATTTTTTCAATTAAAATATTTCCTGTGTATGGTTAAATAGAATAGGCTGTGTTCAAGTGATAAGTTCAACACTTACCTTTAGTTGTAAAAATACTTCAAGAGGAGTTAGATAACCAAATTTTCTTACGGGTCTATTATTTATATGATTTTCGACTTTTTTAATATCACTTGAATCGAAGTTATTGAAGTCTGTTTTTTTTGGGAAAAAACGTCTTATTACTCCATTTCTATTTTCTATTGTTCCTTTATCTTGTGAGGTATAAGGTCTGGTAAAATAGGTGTTGATTTTTAGTTCCCCAGCTATTTTCTCATGTTGTGAGAAAGCCTGGTCATTATCAAAAGTCATGGTTTTTAGTGAGGGTCTTTCTTTCATCCGGTGTATAATTTTGTCCGATATGCTTGTGGCATTTTTGCCTTCTAATTTATCTATTGTGGTCATTAAGGTAGCTCTGTCTACGGTAACTAACAAGGCTGATTTGTGATTCTTTCCCATAATTAAATCTACTTCAATATCTCCAGAGCGTCTTCTCTTATCAACGATTTCTGGTCTATTTTCTATAGATACTCTGTTTGGAATCAAGCCTCTGGTATCTTTATAATTACCTCGTTTACGCCTTCTTTTACCGTGTTTAAGCTGTTTGTACAGTTGCTTGTAAGCTTTGTTTTTCCTTTGATTGCTATGCTTGCAATGCCAAATAAACTGGTAAATACACTCGTGACTTACTCCTTTTACACCCTCCTTTTTCCATTGTGCTGCAACCAGCTCTGGACTGTATTTTTTATGTACCATCCACTCTTTAGCTTCTTGCTTCAAAGCATCGGTAAAGGTACTATGTTTAGGCTTTTGTGTATGCCTGATAGCTGTTTTGATTTGAGCATTGAGAGCAACATAGTTTTTAGCTCCCTTCCCTCTTTTAGGGGTATTACGCTTCAATTCTCTACAGATGGTACTTTTGTGTACGTTTAGTAAAATAGCAATCTCTGTCTGTGTTTTTCCTACTTTTAAATAAGAGGCAATCTCGTACCTTTGTGTCAGGGTTAGCTGGCGATATTTCTTTATCATTCGTAAAGTCAAAGGTAGTATTGTCAGCCCAAACCCTAAAGGAACGAAGTTGAGCGTAGCGAAACGAAGTTCCTTTAGGATTTAACACCTGTTGCACTTATCACTTGAACTTACAAAGGCTTAATCAAACAAATGAAAGATTTTGTTTTAGAATTAAGCAAAGACTTTTTGTTTATCAGTGAAGAATATAAAATACAGGTAGGAAACAGTGATTTTTATATCGACCTTTTATTTTATCACAGAGGTTTACAATGTTTGATAGCTTTTGAGTTAAAAGCCGATAGGTTTAAACCCGAACATCTAGGACAACTTAATTTTTACTTAGAAGCTTTAGACCGAGAAGTTAAAAAGCCAAATGAAAATCCAAGTATTGGGATTTTGCTTTACAAAGATAAAGACAATGAAGTGGTAGAATATGCTTTAAGTCGAAGTCTTTCACCTACAATGGTTTCAGAA
>CAZNCO010000552.1:0-3584 GCA_964571345.1 uncultured Ohtaekwangia sp. | reverse complement strand
TTGAATTTGTCATCAACAGCCAAAACGTTGTAGGGCCAGATTTCAAATGGAGTACTAGCTTAAATCTGGCAACTAACGCAAACAAAATAACTAATCTTGGCGGACAAATTTTAGGAACTAACGATCTAAATCGTGCCATTGAAGGACAACCCATAGGTGTTTTCTATGGGCGTGAGTTCGCTGGTGCAGACAAAAATAACGGAGATGCCTTGTATGTCTTAAACACTAAGAATCCTGATGGTAGCATCAACCGCGGAACTACCAACGACTACAATGCGGCTCAACAGGTTGTGCTTGGTAATCCCAACCCAAAGTGGTACGGAGGTATTACCAATACCTTGTCTTATAAGGGACTTGAATTGACGCTCGTGTTTCAGGGTGTTCAGGGAAATAAAATTTACAACGGTGGCGGCCAATACATGTCAGCAAGCGCAAGTAACGGATATGATAACCAAACAACGGATCAATTAAATGCTTGGAAGAAGCCGGGTGATATTACGGACGTTCCACAGTTGCGTTTGTTTTTTGGAAATGGCGTGAACCCTTCGAGCCGTTATCTAAGCGATGGATCATATGTGCGATTCAAAACACTTACGCTGGGTTATAACTTACCATCTTCTATCATCAGCAGATTGAAGTTAGAAAAATTGAAAGTTTATTTCACTGCACAAAACTTGGCCACGTTTACTTCTTATAAAGGCTGGGATCCTGAAGTAAATGCAGATTATCAGGCAAGCAATATCAATCAAGGTGTAGATTTCTACTCCGCACCGCAGCCTAAGACATTTACGTTTGGTATAAACATCGGTTTTTAACCTAATGCTTTAAAAGAAAAAGTATGAAAAAAGTATTCAATATTTTAAAATCTTTGCTACCCGGCATAGTTCTGTTTGCGTGTAGCACTGAACTGGATATTCAGCCTGCGCAGAATATCGATGCGAGCCAATCATTGCTCACCGCCAAGGATGTGAAAGGAACCTTGATTGGTGCCTACTCAAATTTGGGCAGCAGCAATTTATATGGTGGCGGTGTATATGTGTATGCCGATTTGTTAGCGAGTGCCGGACCGGATATAAACTTCTTCGGAACGTTTCAAGGATTGACTCAGATCAGCAACAAGCAAATTCCAATTAACAATGGTTTTATTACTGGAGTATGGTTGGATGCTTATACGACTATAAATACTGCTAACGAAGTTCTCAATTCACTAAGTGTGGGAAGCGCGTTGGACCAAGGTCGCGTGGAAGGTGAGGCTAAATTCATTCGTGGATCCATGTATTTCGAGCTCGTGAAAATATTCGCAAAAGCCTGGAACGATGGTGACCCTACCGTGAACCCTGGAGTTCCCTTGGTGCTGAAGCCAACTCATTCGTTGGAAGATGCTTTGGCAACCCCTGCACGCAGTACCGTGAAGCAAGTGTACGATCAAATCATCAGCGACTTAACAGATGCTGAAAATCTACTTACAACTCCAAGCAATGTTACATATTACTATGCAACAACCGGAGCCGCGGCCGCACAACTTTCGAGAGTATACCTGTTGCAAGGAAACTACGGCAGCGCGCGTGATGCTGCGGACCGGGTAATTGGGTCAGGAGTATATAAGCTTACTTCTACTTATGCCGATGAATTTCCGTATCAGGGCCGTGGATCACGCGTTTATAATACTACAGAAGATATTTTTGCTCTTCAGGTTTCTGAGCAGCAGGGTTTCAATAATATGAACAATTACTATGCAAACTCTGATAAGGGTGGAAGGGGTGATATTGAAGTACCTCTAGAATTTCTTCAAACATTTGAGTCAGGCGATACGCGAGCTAAGCTTTTTGAAGATGATGGAAGCGGTCAGTACTTTTACTCCAACAAGTTTGACAATGTGTTTGGTAATATTAAAATTCTTCGCTTGGCAGAAATGTACCTTACCAGGGCAGAATGTAATTTACGACTTGGCACAACCGTGGGTAGCGACCCGGTGTCAGATGTGAATGTAGTTCGTGTTCGGGCAGGTATTGCGCCTTTAGCTTCAGTTACGCTCAATCAGATTCTGAACGAGCGTCATCTGGAGTTGGCGTTCGAAGGTCAGTGGTTATATGATTACAAGCGCACGAATACTTCAAACCCCAATTGGGTAGATGCGAATGGTAATAAGCCCACCTGGGATTCTCCTGAGTTGGTATTTCCAATACCTCAAAGAGAAATAATTGTGAATCCAAACCTTGTTCAAAACGAAGGTTATTAATAGCTGTTTTAAAAAACGAAAAAAGCCATCCTACCCGGATGGCTTTTTTGTTTAAACGGTTCAATAGATGATATTGATCTTTTAGAGTTGATTTTTTGCATTATTGATTAACCTGCATTTCTACTAAATTGTCTTTTATAAAGAAGAATTTAAGTGGATTTATCAGAAAATCATATCTCTTCATTAAAAGGATTGTCAGATCAGGAAGCCGCGGAGCGGTTGAAAAAATTCGGTTATAACGAATTGCCTTTTCACAATCGAAAAAGGATTTTCCTGATCCTGTGAGAAGTAATAAAGGAGCCAATGTTCGTTTTGTTGCTTGCTTGTTTTTTGATTTATCTTTTGCTTGGAGATTGGGGTGAGGCAGTGATGCTTCTGGGTTTTGTTGCAATCAGTATTGTCATTACCATTTACCAGGAGAATAAAACAGAGAAATCGTTGGAAGCCTTGCGCGATTTGTCGAGTCCGCGTGCTTTAGTAATCCGAGATGGCAAGCGGCAACGCATCCCCGGAAGGGAAGTGGTGGTAGAAGACTTGATTTTTCTGCACGAAGGTGATCGCGTACCTGCAGATGGTGAATTGATCTGGACAATGAATTTAAGTGTGGATGAATCGATCCTCACAGGCGAGTCGGTAGCCGTGAATAAAAGAGTGAAAAAAGCTGGCGATGAAGAAAATCATGAAGAGAAAAATCTATCGCTGGTATTTTCAAGTACGCTCGTAGTGGCCGGGCAGGGTATCGCAAAAGTATTAAAGACAGGGAGCAATACAGAAGTTGGAAAGATTGGCAAAGCCTTGTATCAGGTAGAGGAGGAGAAAACACCTTTACAAAAAGAAACCGGTGGCTTAGTGAAGAAACTCAGTATCCTCGGATTCTCTCTTTCTTTTTTGCTCGTGATTATTTTTGGTTTGATGAATGGCGAGTGGATCAAAGGATTGCTTGCTGGCATTACACTGGCGATGGGTTTATTACCGGAAGAATTTCCTGTTATTCTCACGGTGTTTCTGGCATTGGGAGCTTGGCGTATTTCAACGCGAAAAGTTTTGACAAGAAAGGCAGGAGCAATCGAAGCGCTTGGGTCAATCACAACTTTGTGTGTGGATAAGACAGGAACACTCACTGAGAATAAAATGAGCGTTCGCGAATTGTTTGTTCCCGTAGTAAGCACGGATGTTGTGAGTGGAATGCAAAACGGCCACGCGCAGATTGTTGACAGAAATCAGCGTCAGCCATTGCCTGAAGAATTTCATCAGTTGGTCGAGTTCGCTGTGTTGGCAAGCAAACGTGATCCGTTCGACCCGATGGAGAAGGCATTGGTAGAACTGATAACCACTCATCAGGTAG
>CAZNCO010000551.1:0-3596 GCA_964571345.1 uncultured Ohtaekwangia sp. | reverse complement strand
TCCTACCTCTCATGCCTTAAGTTTAGTATATCAGTGATGCCTGTGGTTTGAAAAAAGTTTTAATTGAAACCCTGAAAAGATGGTAATTATTGCATACCTGGGTTGATTATGAATTTCAAATGACGAACACAAAATACTCCATTCATCTTTTTTTGTGGGCCCGGAGGGATTCAAACCCCCAACCTTCTGATCCGTAGTCAGATGCTCTATTCAGTTAAGCTACGGGCCCGGTTCTTTTTTCAAGAGCCGCAAATTTAAAAGAATTAATTCGATCACCAAAAGATGTTTTTTGGCCTCTTAAAACATTCGTGTAGTTTTGCCGTTCTAAAATCAAATTATGCTGAAACGAACCTACTTTGCAACGTTCCTTATCATGCTAACCCTTAGTGGATTACAGGCACAGGAAAAACAAAAAAAAGTTTATCGGCCAGATATTCCAGGATTTTTTCTGATTGATTTTGGATTTAATACAGCCATCAATCCTCCCGCAAATTTCACGCAAGGTTTTTGGGGCTCACGCACACTCAACCTCTATTATCATTACCCCATCCAGTTATTCCACTCCAAGTTTTCCCTGAATCCTGGGGCAGGATTTGCCTTCGAGCGATTTAAATTGACAAACAACTTTACACTTGCAAACAGCCCTTCAACTACTGACGGCACGTTTCAATTGGTTGCTGCAACAGATATTTTATCAACACGCGCAAGCATTGACAAAAGTATGCTTGTTGCAAATTATTTCGATCTGATGCCGATTGAAATCCGTTTTGATACCAATCCAAAAGATCCGGGCCGAGGCTTGAATGCCGCGGTTGGCGCTCGTGTAGGTTTGTTGCTTGAGTCTCATACCAAAATAAATTATTCTGAAGGTGGAAATTCAGTCACCTATAAAGACAAGCAAAGTCACGGACTCAATTCATTCCGCTATGGACTATACTCAAGGTTAGGTCTTGGAAATTTTAACTTCTTCTGGTATTATAATTTCTCCCCCTACTTTGCTGCCAACAAAGGTCCTCACAATTCAGGAACAGATCAAACTACCACTACCATGAACACCATGACGATAGGGATTTCATTAACGGGATTCTAAAACCTATTTGCCGGTGAAAGCCGGCTTCCTTTTTTCTAAGAATGCATTAACTCCTTCCAGATGGTCTACCGTCTGACCGGCAATTTCTTGGCAATATGCTTCATACTCCAACATCTCTTCCAAAGTTGAAGTTGCCGACTTACTCAACATTTTCTTAATGAGACCAATTGCTTTAGTCGGTGCATTTGCAAAATAATCAGTATAAGATTTTACAGCAGCATCCAAATCAGAAGCAGATGAAACTTTATTTATCAATCCTAATTGTAAAGCTTCACTTGCTTTAACACGCGACCCCATACTACATAGTTCAAAAGCCTTCGCCATACCAGTTAGTCTTGGTAAGAAATACGAAGAACCAGAATCTGGCACAAGACCAATATTTATAAACACCTCTATTAACGTTGCTTCTTCACTGGCAACAATAATATCGCAAGCCAAAGCCAACGAACACCCAGCGCCAGCAGCTACGCCATTCAATTTACAAATGATCGGCTTTGGCAGATTTCTCATACCCAGAATGATTGGATTATACCCCTTTTGGAGAGATTCAAGAAAAGAACGCTTCCCTTTGGCAACAGAATTAGACTTTAAATCCTGCCCGGAGCAAAATGCCTTTCCTTCTCCAGTGAGCACCACCACGCGCACTTTATCATCTTTACCAATTACTTTAAAAACATCCTGCAACTCAAACTTGATTTCGTCATTCAATGCGTTGTAAACTTCAGGACGATTAAGCGTAACATATGCCACGCTGTTCTCTACTGAGTACTTAATAAATTGATAAGCCATGGAAATTTATTTTTAGAATTTAAAATTCTGACTTTAATAATTGAAGTGCAACTTATTTCTTCTTTTAGGATTGCCTGGGAGAAATAGTTTTACATAATTATTGTTCAGCGTCAATCACGCAGCGAAATCCAACCGTTGCGTTTCTTTCAAAACCTTGCGAGACTCTCAAAAGAAATTGCCGATAGTGAAGTTCACGCGGTCCGCCCTGCACATACCACCAGCTGGAAGATGGTTTAAAATAGCTTCCGCCTTTCATCATCACATATCTATAGCTTCCACTTTCGTATTCATCGTTGGTCAATTGCCACACGCAGCCTGTCAGATCATAAAGCCCATTCGGATTAATGCCGGCTTTATATTTTTCTACGGGATAAAGTTTTCCATCTCCCAAGTTGCAGTTTTTTGAATCAATGCCTTCCAGCACAGAAACAGTAAGTGTCTCCGTTACGACTGTTTCTTTGCGCGTAACTGGCTTTGCTTGTTTCCAGGGCCATTCATTCAATGCAGAAGTCTGAGCCGCATACTGCCATTCTAACTCCGTTGGCAATCGTTTACCACACCAGGCAGCGTATGCCTTTGCATCTTCATACGAAATATAGACAACAGGAAAATTTTCTTCACCTTTTATTGGAGCTTGATGGCGCCAATGTTTCAAAAAATTACTGGTGTCAGCAGGCTTATAATTCGAGCTCTTCAGAAATTTCTGAAACTCTGCATTGGTAACCGGGTGTCGATCCATGAAAAAACTGTTCATGGCATGTTCCTTATTCATACCTTGTTTTGGATAGGGTATGAACTCGTCACCTTGCGTTGCCTTAAATTCAAATTTTCCGGAAGGAATCTTCACCATTCCTGGTAAATTCTTTGAGGCGTCTTTCGTTTTTGTTGTGGAAGAAATCAATCGTGGCGTGCCGGCCTTTATTTCAAAAGCGATTTCATCTTTCAATTCTGATCCGTCAAACGCCTGGACAACGACACTTCCTTCAAACCTCCCAATTAAATCTCTCAGCTTTATTTCCTGTTTCCCGGAAGGTAATGCGATTGCATTTTTACTATAAGAAGGATTGCCAGCCCAAAGCTTAAGCGGGTAAGGAGACTCTAAAGAAAGATTATTTCCAATCGTTTTCCATTTTATCAACTCAGGAAATCGAATCACACAACTCACCTGCCCTTCATTGTTTGTTCCTAATTCAGATTTATTAAAACCATCGACTTTTACTGGAATCAAAAATTTATTTCCTTCCCTTTGAGGATTAATCATCTCATGAGACCAAACATCAACAAAATGAAAGCCTGGCTTCGCTTCAGCGTGAAATAATTTTCCTGAAAAACCCTCCACCTTAAGACTGAAAATAGTGTAAACAACTTTTTCATCGGCTTCCCAACGGTTCACCCAAATACTATCATGTACTGTTGAGATAAGTGGAAAAATTTTCTTTGAGATAAAGTTTGAGTGATTTTCACGCAGGATGCGAGTCGTCTTTCCTAAAAATAAGTATTGTTCATCTTCCCAGGCAGGATGCCCCGGAGCAAACTGATTAATTTCTGTGCCGTATCCATTGAAAAATGAGGTAGCATATTCGCGTTGAATTTTCTCTTTGAAAACTTCCGCTACCCTAAACACAGCAAAATCCGGTTTTATGAATTTGTTCAGATTAAGCATCGGAGGATAATACAGCGCATTGTGCACGCGCCCCGCTACGATGCCCGGTATATC
>CAZNCO010000550.1:0-3599 GCA_964571345.1 uncultured Ohtaekwangia sp. | reverse complement strand
AACTACTTCTGTCCTTATAGCATAACGCTCAAGATGCCAGTTCATCAACCACCACGAAATAGGAGAGAAAACAACGAAAGAAATTAATACCAATTTCGAAAAGTCTTTTGAGATCAATCCCACCAATCCGTGAACGGAAGCCCCTAATACTTTTCGAATTCCAATTTCTTTGGTGCGCTGTTCGGCAGTAAATGCAGCAAGTCCAAACAACCCGAGACCTGTGATTACGATTGTAAGTGTCGCAAAAATGTTGGCGAGCTTACTAGTGAGATTGATTTGGGTGAATTTTTTCTGAAACTCCTGGTCAGCAAATCGGTAAGTGAATGGATAAGCCGGTGAATATTTTTCAAAAATTGATTTCACAATATTGATTGACGCCTGAAGGTCTTTTGTTTTCTTCAATCGAATGGTGACAGAACCTCCCCAATCATCCAACACCATGAACATTGGCTTTACCGGATCATAAGGTGACCCCATCAGCACGTCATCCACTACGCCAATGAGTTTTCTCTTCTTTTCCCAAAGGTCAAGCTCTGTGCCAATGATCGGTTCTTTCAGGTTCATCAGAGCCAATCCCGCTTTGTTTATGACTATTGCCATCGTGTCGCTCTTAAAGTCTTCAGAAAAGTCCCGACCATCGATAAGTTTTATGCCCATCGTTTTGGTGTAGTCGTATTCGCAAACAATAGTCGTGAAGATGACTCGCAAGTCTTCGGGCTTGCCTGGCCATCCCAAAAAGTTGTTACTATTAATGTCGGTGATCTGGCTATTTGCACGTGTTACAGATTCAACCACCCCAGAGTTTAACAACTCTAGTTTGATTGGCTTATAGTTTTTTTTGACTTCCCTTGTAAAATCGGTAGCCATCAGGTTTTCTTGATCATAACCCAGCTCGCGGCCTTTCACTAATTGTATCTGCTGATAGATAACGATGGTTCCGATTATTAGTAAAATGGAGAATCCAAACTGCAGGGTCACCAAAACTTTACGAGGAAGACTCGCACTTTTTCCAACTGTTGGTTTTCCTTTCAAGACTTTTGCGGGCTGGAACGAAGAGAGATAGAATGCAGGGTAACTTCCTGAAACTATCCCTGTAAGAAGGATCGCACCAAGGGAGATTAACCAGAATTCTTTTGCGGAATAGTTTATGAATAATTCTTTTTCGACTAACTGGTTGTAAGCTGGCAGAAGAAGCTGTGCTAGCAAAATGGCTATTGCAAAAGCGATAAAGGAAATAAAAGTTGATTCTCCAATGAATTGTAATATCAATTCTCCTCTTCTGGAGCCAACACTTTTTCGAATCCCCACTTCTCTCGCTCTTCTTTCAGATCTGGCGGTGGCAAGATTCATAAAGTTGATGCACGCGATGATCAAAATGAAAATTGCAATCACCGTGAATAGCTGAACGTAATCACTCATGCCACTCTGCTCAACTCCATTTTCAAAATTTGAATAAAGCCGCCAGCGCAGCATTGGATATAAAAACAGCTCTGGCTTCGTTTCCTTCTCCCCATGATTTTGCAACATCAACTTAATGGAGTTGTCGACAGCAGTTTTATCACCAGGTTCATTTGTCTCCACAAAAACCTGAAAAGAATAATTACCCCAGTTGGTGGTGTTTCTTTTTATCCATTTATCCACCTGTTCTCTTAATTTCCAAGTGATTAAAAAATCAAATTGAAACGAAGAGTTCTTTGGAACATCTTTCAAGATACCTGTCACTTTCAATTCATGTTCATTATCAAGGCGAATCATCTTGTTGATGGCGTCTTCGTTACCAAACAATGCCTTGGCAACAGCTTCGGAAATTACTATAGATCGCGGATCGTCTAATACCTGGGCTGCATTACCGCTTGCAAGGGGGAATTCAAACATTTCCAGAAATTCTTCACTCACATAAAACCCTCGCTTCATCAATCGCTTTTCTCCACCAGTAGAAATCAAATGGTCGTAACCCCAATCGGTAACAGCCACACGCTTAATGTGACTGTCGGCAGTTTTAAGTGCTTCATAAGTTGGCAGAGGCACAGATTGCCATGACTGGATTTTTCCATCAAAGTACGCGTTCACCCAAAGTTGAGACAGCCGATCGGCCTTGGGAATGAATTTGTCAAACGATGTTTCATCATGTACCCACAGCATAATGAGGATGCTACAAGTTATACCAATGGCTAAACCTGTAATATTGATGAAGGAATAGAACCTGCTTTTGAACAGGTTGCGAATGGTAACAAGCAGATAATTTTTAAACATGTTGTTGACTTTGATTCAGAATACCTCGCTTTCTGAAAAAGGTATCAGACGGAAGCAGAAATTATTTTTGAGAAAAGACTCCCATTCTTTCTAAAAGTTGCAAGCCGAGGAAAAACAGATCAGCACAAATGAAAAAACCCTGCTCTCGGCAGGGTTTCTTATAATATTAATCTGTCAAAAATTAAAGGCTTCGCTTCACCTCTTTCATCTCATAACTTTCAATCACATCACCCACCTCTACATTGTTGTAGTTATCAATGCCCATTCCGCAGTCAAAGCCGGCCTTCACTTCGCTTGCATCATCTTTAAAGCGTTTGAGAGAATTCAGCTTGCCGGCAAAGACCACGATACCATCACGGATCAATCGGATTGGATTGTTACGCTTGATGTAGCCATCGGTAACCATGGTACCCGCCACTGTTCCAACTTTTGAAATCTTAAACACCGTTCTTACTTCAGCATTACCTACGATCACCTCTTCCATTTCCTTGTCAAGCATACCTTCCATTGCTGCCTTCACCTCATTGATCGCATCGTAAATAATAGAGTACAAGCGGATTTCAATCTCCTCGGTATCGACAAGCCTGCGTGCTGCACCCGAAGGACGCACCTGGAAGCCAACGATAATCGCGTCTGATGCAGAAGCAAGCAACACATCTGATTCCGAAATCTGACCCACCGCTTTGTGAATAATGCTAACCGCAACCTTTTGCGTAGAAAGCTTCAACAATGAGTCTGACAATGCTTCTACCGAACCGTCTACATCACCCTTCACAATTACATTCAACTGCTTGAATGAACCAATTGCCAAGCGTCTTCCTATTTCATCCAGTGTAATATGTTTCTTAGTGCGGATGCTTTGTTCGCGCAAGATCTGACTGCGCTTGTTTGCTAACTCGCGCGCTTCGCGATCTGATTCCATTACCTGGAATTTTTCACCGGCCTGAGGAGCGCCATCTAAGCCAAGTACCTGCACAGGAGTGGAAGGTCCTGCTTCGTTAATTCTTTTACCAGTATCATCGTACATGGCTTTCACACGGCCGTAGTTCGACCCTGCCACCATGATGTCTCCTACTTTCAATGTTCCTGCCTGCACCATCAAAGTGCTTACATAACCACGACCTTTATCCAACGAGGCTTCAATGATTGAACCCACTGCTGATTTCTCCGGATTTGCCCGAAGATTTAGAAGCTCTGCTTCTAACAAAACTTTCTCTAGTAGTTCCTCAATACCCACTCCTGTTTTAGCAGAGATTGCCTGGCACTGATATTTTCCACCCCAGTCTTCAACCAGAATATTAATTTTTGATAACGACTCTTTTACTTTATCAGGGTTAGCACCGCTC
>CAZNCO010000549.1:0-3602 GCA_964571345.1 uncultured Ohtaekwangia sp. | reverse complement strand
TTGCGTGGTTAGCGTCTGTTCTGGCCGGGGCCGCGCCAGGTTTCTCATCAAGTGGGGCGGGTGACTTGATTTTCCAGACGTTGAAGAATACTGGATCGATTCCTGCAAGCATCCGTGATACGGTAACGCCAAAGGCTAATAATTGCGTTGGCGCAGTAATCACTAAAGATGTTGAGGTGGATCCGATACCTGACATAATTGGCGTTCCTGCATCGGTAAATATCTGTTATGGCAGCACGTTGAAGGTGCCATTAAGCAGTTCAGTTGCAAGCACCTCTTTTACATGGACCGTTGACCCATCTCCAAATTCAGAAAGTGTTTCTGCTACAGGATCAGGGTCAACCATCAATCAACTGATGAACAACTCCTCATCCTCGTCAGATTACCTGTCGTATTCGATAACAGCAATCGGCCCCGGAGTGACTGCCTGTCAGAGTTCTCCAAAGTTAATGACGGTAGTTGCAGGTCCGAAAATGTCTGGACAATTCCTAAATCCTGACACCTGGTTGTGTTTGGGCAACAAAGATTTTTTGCAAATCCAATTAGATGGTCAAGCTCCATTCACGTTGGTTTATAATGACGGATCAAGCAACATCACATTAACGAAGGTTGGTAACTTCAAATCCATTCAGAAACAACCCACCTCAACACAAACCTTTAAATTGGTTTCGATGACGGATGCGCTAAACTGCACAATTCCGTTATCGAGTCAGTTGAAATTTACAGTAGGAGATACGGATCCAACCTTTAGTGTTATAACACCTCTAGCGAATTGCAGCCCGTACACACCGCAATTTAAATACAATCAGGCTGCCGGGGTGGAGTATACGTGGAGGTGGGGCGATGGCTCACCGGATAGCACTTATATAGCTTCTACGACAGTAGCAGGAATGATATTGAAGCACGGATTTTCCAACCCTAGCCCTACTCAAACCTTGAAACCAAAAGTAACACTACAGGTAGACTTGCCTGCTCCTTTCCCAGGGTGTATAAAAACTTCTACGCAGACTTTGAGTATTTATCCTCAGCTTAAAACTATCATATCTCAAAACAAGACTGAAATGTGCAGTGGAGAAACAGTTTCATTCACAAACCAGACAGCTGGGGCACTTACCAATACATGGTATTACCGCGAGTTGGGAAATACCAGTCAGCAACTGGAGCCTAAGTCAACCAGGTTTGTTAGTTATACGATGACAAACACAAGTACACAAAACCCGATCATCTATGAAGTATACTACAAAGCTGATAATGCATTGTGCCCTGCTGATACAACCCTTCAGGTGAAAGTGTATCGTGCCATCACAGCTGAATTTAACGAAGGAACTGTGCCACCATTCGTGGGTGGTAAGTCTACTGTCACGTTTACGAATACATCCGCACCTGTAGATGATACTCAATTCAGATACGATTGGAATTTTGGAACAGATGCCACTCCAGGTGCAGTAACTGACAAAGGACCAATTAGTGTAAACTACTCTTCGCCTGGCCCGCGAGATATTGTACTTACGGCAACAAATGTGGCTGCTGAGGCGGCCGGCTTATCCTGTGCAAGCACGTTTACGAAGACAATCAATGTAGAACTTTTGCCATTGATTGCCGACTTTGATGCAGATCCAAAGGCTGCCTGCTATCCGGGAGATCTTAAAGTATCAGTTAATAATTCTACGGGTGATACTTATAATTGGAGAGTGGTTGATCAAAACGGAAGCGTAGTGGCAACTTCTAATGCGCCTGTTCCTACCTTCAGAATATCGGCTCCTGGTAAGTTCTCGGTCATTCTTGTCACGAGTAGCTCCGTAACGGGACAGCAAGCAACGAAAACACTCGATGGGTTTGAGTTCTACGATATTCCGGTTGCTGCTTTTATTGCTCGACCTGCATTAGTTTATGTGCCAGATACGGAAATGTCAACCTTTAACTCAAGCGTCAACTCCACAAGCTGGTTGTGGGATTTTGGTGATGGTACAACCGATACTGAGTATGATACAAAGCACACTTATAAAGTGGAAGGTATCTACGACCTTACGTTGATTGCAATGATGGATCACGGAAACGGTATTGTTTGTAAGGACACGGCTCAGCAAAAAATTATTGCTAAACAAGGTGGGCAAACAAAGATACCAAATGCATTCACGCCTAATCCTAACGGACCGTCAGGTGGTGCTACTTCCGGTTCCGGTTCTACCGGTGGCAGTACTTTGAATGATGTTTTCTTGCCGATTGTGAAAGGTGTTGAAGAATTTAACATGCAGATTTTTGACCGATGGGGTAACCTGTTATTCGAGAGCAACAATCAGACAGTAGGGTGGGACGGCTATCAGGATGGGAGGCTACTGCCAGCGGGTGTATACGTTTACAAGTTAACTTTAAGATTGTCCGATAATCAACGCACCACGCAGATTGGTGACGTTACATTGATACGATGATGAAAAAATTAGACTCAATGAAAGGGTTACTGATGTTGCTTCTCATGCTTGTTTTTTCGCAGCTTGAATTGCGTGCGCAAGATCCACAGTTGTCACAATATTACCAGGCTCCGTTGTATTTAAATCCGGGGTTCACCGGAATCACTCCGCAGCAGCGATTGGTGGTGAATAATCGAATTCAGTGGCCCAATCTTCCGCAGGCGTTTAATACGTTCATGGCTAGTTATGATATCTGGGTGGATGAGTTAAGAAGTGGTTTTGGTATTTTGGCGACAACTGATAAAATGGGTTCAGCAGGATGGCGAACAACTACAGTTGGTTTGAATTATAGCTACAAGGTGAGACTGACTGAGAAACTGGTTTTTTCTCCTGGACTTTATTTTGGATATGGAATAAATGGGTTGGATCGCACTAAATTGAGATTGGGTGATGGACTGGAGTATAATGGTGTTTCTCTTGATCCGGATCTTCAGAAACTCGGCAATCAGCAATATTTTGATTTCGGTTCTGGTTTTTTGATATACAGCAAAGTTCTTTGGATAGGCGCATCCTTTAGCCATATGAATACGCCTAACCTTTCAATACTCAACGATGTCAACCGCTTACCGATGAAGACGGCCATTCACGCAGGTGCTCGATTGAATCTAAATGGTGGAATTAGAAGACCGGACAGGCCTTCTTATCTTACTCCATCTCTTATCTATCGACAGCAGGGCTCGTTCTCTCAATTTGATGTTGGATTAAATTACCATGTTGATCCCGTTTCAATTGGAGTTTGGTATCGGGGCAAGCCCTGGCAATCTGCTCCCACTGGCGTTGTGCAAACAGATGCGATGGTTTTTCAGTTAGGTCTTTATCTCAAGAATCTTACGGTAGGATATAGTTATGACTTTACGATATCGGGGTTGTCAGCAAATTCTGGCGGATCTCACGAAATCTCCTTGGTTTATGAATTTGCTGCAAAGCCGCTTCATCGTGGGGTGAAGAAAAGAAACAGGCTAATTCCTTGTCCGACCTTTAATAGCAAACCCGGTTTCTGGAATTAGGGGATAATTTCGTCTTTTTATAGTGCGCCTTGTCGGGCATTGGCAAGCGTTTAGCGTGTATATCTTACTTTATGCTTTTCGCAAGGGTTCCTTTCGTTTCTTTGTGGTAATGAAATGTGTCTAATGA
>CAZNCO010000548.1:0-3609 GCA_964571345.1 uncultured Ohtaekwangia sp. | reverse complement strand
ATATAATAGTAATCAAAAGTTAAAGAGAAGTTACGATTGGGGTTAAATCCAAAACCTGCAGTAACGTTGGTTGACTGCTCTGCTTTCAATTTAGGAATTCCAAGCAAAGAGGCTTCCCGGCTGAAGTTGTTAGCTAGACCTTTGATTACAATTTGCCCGTTTTGAAAGGATGCCTGGTTGAGGGCGAGATATTGCTGCGCAAGAGTAGGAGCTCTGAATCCATTCGAAAAGGACGCGCGCAGCGATAACTTATCTTCCATTATTTTCAAACGGGTGTTGATTTTTCCAACATTCGCATTGCCGAAATCACTGTATTTTTCACTTCGTCCTGTAACACCTACGAACCAGCTGTCTGTGATGTCAAATCCAAAATCGGCATACGCGCCAATATTAAACCTGGAAGCTGTGATTGCATTTTTCTGTGGGTATCCTGGAAATGAGTTTGCCCCGGATCCGGAATAGGATGCTGTGTCACCGGCAATTTCTTGCCAGGTTTCAGTTCTAAACTCAGTTCCGAATCCAACAAAAATTCGATCGGTCACCTGCTTGGAAACATCAATATTTCCTACGATGTGATTAAATGAAAATCCTCCTGGTTTGAATGAGATAGGGCTTGCAAATCCCAAGGTATGGTTCACGGTATTGTTAACCGTAAAGAGCATCTTGTTTCCACCCACAGTAAGACTCATGTCCTGCTTCCAGCCGTTATTTGATGTTGATTTAATCCCAACGGTCGCATTGTAATCATTCAAGTCGCCATCAAAAGTTGGTTGATAACCAATATATCCATTGTAAAGTGGAGTTACACCATCTGGAGCCATTGTAGTATTATCACCAGTGTAGTTTGGTGCTCCTGCGGTTGGCGTATGAAGAAGACCATAATCCACCTTCCAGTAGGGCGTGCGGTAATTCGCGAAGCTTAAAGATTTTCGGTAGACATAGGCCGCGTTTCCATAAAATTCAGTCTTATCGTTGATGGGAATAGACCAGTCAATTAAGAACTTTGCCGATGTGTTATCTGCTGTTGCGTTTTGGTTGTTAGCATCTGGAAATCTTGCCAGATAGCTTTTTACGTTAGCAACGCTTGCAGCATCATTTCCCGTAAGGCCCACCACGGGGTCCGTCTCTCCTTGCCAGTCCACATTTGAATTACGAACTGCTCTTTGTTGTCGGTTGAAAGAAATATGATAGTTAACAAAACCTTTTTGACCAATGTTTGCTCCGCTATTATAGTTGATGCTGTAGTTCGCCCCATCTCCCCTTGATGTTACGCCAGTATTTACGCGGAGCGTTGGTGCATCAAATCTGTCTTTTAAAATGATATTCATTACCCCTGCTATTGCGTCAGAACCGTATTGGGCTGAAGCACCATCTCTCAGTATTTCTACTCTTTTAATAGCGTCTTGTGGAATAGCGGATAAGTCGGCTCCAGTTTCTCCCCTTCCTGGGCTTGTTTGAGTATATACAAGGGAACTAAGGTTCTTTCGTTTACCATTGATCAAGATCAAGGTGCGGCTTGGCCCCATGTTACGTAATTCATAAGGATCAAGCAGGGAAGTGGCATCATTTACTGGTGTCATCACCGTGTTGAAAGAGGGCACACGGTATTGCAGTGCCTTATCAAAACTTGGTTGTCCTGTTGAAATCAAATCTTTTGCGGTAAAGTTGTCGACAGGCAATGGCGTGTCAGTGAAGGTACGCTCGGCTCCGCGTCCTACTGAAACCACCACTTCCTGAAGTTCCTGCGCGCTTGCAACCAGAGAAACAGTCACATAATTTGATGCAGGAATCTCAACATCTTGAGAAGTATAGCCCACATACGAAACCACTAATACATTGACATTCGCAGGTACGTTAATGGAAAATTTGCCATCTTTATCAGTGGCTGTGCCGATGGTCGTTCCTTTTGCCACCACGTTTACTCCTGGGATTGGAGCTCCATCACCCTGGTCGCTGACCACCCCCGTCACTTGCCTGTCTTGACCCAGCGCTAACACGCATAAGCTTAAGCTAAAACATAGTAAAATTATTTTTTTCATACGGTTGTATTTAGTTATATAAGGCTCAATATAGATATTAAAAAATTATTAATAAATCGTTAGATAATTTTATATATCTAAAAAAATAATATCCACCTTTTCAATAGCTAATTTTTTTATTACTTACCTCAATGAAGATATCCTTAATTGCTGCCCTTACGAGAAATAGGGTAATAGGAAAAAACAATGATCTACCTTGGCGTTTGCCAGACGACATGAAATATTTCATGGCCACAACCAAAGGCCATTTTGTAATCATGGGGCGCAAAAATTATGAATCAATTCCGACCAAATTCCGACCCTTACCTGAGCGAGAAAATTTAATACTCACAACGCAAAGAGATTTTCAGGCGCCCGGTTGCACGCTGATTCATTCCCTTGAGGAGGGTATAAATATTTCCAGAAAGGGAAAAGAAGAAGAGCTTTTTATTATTGGCGGGGCTGAGGTGTATAAGCTGGCACTCCCGTTTGCCACCCATCTTTACCTTACGGAAATCGATGCCGAGGTGGATGGCGATGCCTTTTTTCCTCCAATAGACACTAAACAATGGAAAGAAATCTCAAGGGTTCATCATGCGCAAGATGTGCGCCACAGGTTCGCGTTCGATTTTGTTGTTTACTCAAAAATTAGTTAGTCAATGTCTTATCTCAATAGTAAAGTGGTTTGGATAACGGGTGCCTCCAGTGGCATTGGCGAAGCCTTAACGTATGAGTTGGCCGCAAAGAAAGGAATTAAACTTATTCTTTCGGCCAGAAGAAAAGAAGAGTTGGAGCGGGTAAAGGGAAATTGCCCTCCCGCTGTTCAGGTGAATGTTCGTGTTTTGCCTTTGGATCTTTCACAACCTGATACGTTGAGGCTTTCCGTAGAGGCTGCCATCCAGTTTTTCGGCCATATTGATGTGCTGATTAACAATGGAGGTATCAGCCAGCGAAGCCTGGCAAAGGAGACCACCTTGGCTGTCGATAGGCTTATTATGGAAGTAGATTATTTCGGGGCAATTGCTTTGACTAAATACTTACTTCCGGTTTTCCTCAAACGTAAGTCTGGCCACTTCGTAACCGTAAGCAGCGTGATGGGGAAAATGGGCACGCCCTATCGTAGCGGCTATGCTGCAGCGAAGCATGCGCTTCATGGATTTTATGATTCACTTAGAGCAGAATTATGGAAGGATAGCAAGAATATCTTTGTCACGTTAGTTTGTCCAGGCTGGATCAAAACGAACGTCACAATCAATGCCCTTACGGGGAACGGCTCTAAACTAAATCAGATGGATCGCACTACCGCTGAAGGTTTATCTCCCCGGCTATGTGCCCAGAAAATCATAGAGGCCATTGAGAGCAAGAAAAATGAAGTTTACATAGGTGGCGCGAAAGAACTATATGCCGTTCGGCTAAAGCGATTTTTCCCTTCTTTATTTGCGAAGGTTGTTCGCTCAGCGAAGGTGAGATAAACAGCGGGAATTAAATAAAGGGCGGTCTTTCGACCAAATTGAAAAGTCATAAAAAGAAAAAAACTCCGGTTAGTATCCGGAGTTTTTTTGTTCGATGAAATTCTTGTTAAGCTTTGACT
>CAZNCO010000547.1:0-3612 GCA_964571345.1 uncultured Ohtaekwangia sp. | reverse complement strand
GGTGATAATAATGCCGTGCGTAAAATGAGTACTGTCTGCCGTGAGCAAATGAGAACCCAATGATTTCAATTCATGGTGCACGGTCTCTGCCTGTCGCGAAGTTTTACAAAGAATGCCCAACGATGTTCGTCCGGACATTTTAAAATCTTCGGCCAGCTTTATAATTCCAGCCATCTCCTCTTCGCGTGTGTTAAATCCTTTAATCGTGGGCTCAGCCCCATGGCGCTCCATGGCAATCAGATCCGGATTGGAGAGAATGCGCTGCGCAAAAGCCGTGATCTCAAAAGTAGAACGATAGCTTCTGAAAAGCTTCATCGTATCTGCATGCGGAAATACCTGGTGAATTTGTTCTAGTGAAGACGAGCTGTATGGATTTACAATTTGATTTACATCACCCAGGATCGTTTTCTTGCAGTGAAACAAGCGACTGATCACAGCATACTGAATGGGAGTATAATCCTGCATCTCATCCACCAGCAAGTGCTTGACATGATTATAAGGAGCAACTCCTTCCAATCGCATTTTGCAATAGATCAACGGAAACACATCGCTGTATTCCAATTGACCATTGTGCGCTATTCTGAAAAAATCTTCTTTCCCGACCCATTTATAAAATCCGCGATACAGCTCGTGCACGTTCCCTGCCTTGAACATTCGCGAAACGGACTCCCATACTTTTCCTTTCTCTTGCCCGGTTAACTTTCGTTGAACGGTATTGCGAATATTTTCAAGTACATCCTTCACCACTAAAGGAACCCGCTTCAGCATGGGCACGCGGTTGTGCGACCTGAATTTGTCCTTGATGAAGGTATCTTTCACTTTCACACCTGCAACGTGAATTTCTTTGGCCGTGAAATGATTGTTCTCGATATGAATGAGATACTTGTTGAGTGAACTCACAAACTCAAAGGATGATTTAAAGCGAATCCGTTCTGCGAATGCAGGATCATCCCGTTCCAGCAGCAGAGTAACCTGCTGAAAGAAACTTTGAAACGCGTATTTGTTTTCCAGAAGATCTGTAGCAAGTTCTTCCATGCCCATCTCCGGAATTTGTTCTTCACCCAACTCGGGTAGCACGTTGGAGATATAATCTGCAAACACCTTATTGGGCGAAATGATCAGGATATCTTTCGATGCAATGTCATCCCGGAAACGGTAGAGCAAAAACGCAATCCGGTGAAGTGCAATAGACGTTTTGCCAGAGCCCGCCACACCTTGTATGATCATCACAGAAGCCGTTTCATTTCGAATCACCGCATTCTGATCGCGCTGAATAGTGGCGACAATATTCTTCATCTTATCGTCAGACGAGTGACTTAGTTCTTTCTGAAGCAGTTCATCGTGAATGTTGATTTCATTTTCGATCATGAACTCCATCCTACCCTGCTTGATTTTGTACTGACGTTTCAGATCAATCTGACCGCTCACTTTGCCGGTGGGTGTTTGATACCAGCCTGCTCCCAATTCAAAATCATAAAACATCGAAGAGATGGGCGCTCGCCAGTCGTAAATCAGATTCGCACGCTTGCCTTCGTCAAAGAAGGTGTAGATACCGATGTAGATCGTAGTAGATTCCGATTTACCTTCGGCCCTAAAATCGATTCTCCCAAAGTAAGGGGACTCACGCAGCTTCAACATTTTCCGTTGGCGGGTTACGGTAGATTCTCCGGTAGAAGCCATTCTGTTTATCGACTGCTCTGCAGCCACCATATCGGCTTCGTCCATGCCCGACTGATGTTCGAAAATGTATTGCTTTTTCTGACGCAGCTCTTCCGAAAACTGGCGTGCACGCGAATCAATTAACTGAATCGAAAATTCCAGTTTCTGTTTTAAGTCTTCCAGGTAATTCCGTTCGTCTTGTTCGGTTGGATTGATCATTCAAAATTGAAAGATCACAAAGGTAATCAAAGACCGGTTTGAATGACGGATTTTAAGTGAGCCTAATTCTTCTCTAAAAAAAAGACGGAGCCCCCCTTAAAGGCCCCGCCCAAACTCAACTTATCCTAAGCACCAAAAAAAGCTTATCCAAACTTAAAATCTTTCGTAACTCCACTCGTAGTGATGGTGTACGCATTATCGCAGGTTCCCGTGCCATAGTCAATGGTAGACGCAACGCCATTCGTAGTTACGTCAATGGTTCCCGACACCGGAATCAATCTATGCCGATGTCCATAGCAAGCAGCCTTATAAATGACAGGGCTTGTTATGGTGGCCGAAAACGATTCACCACTCTGCATAGTTCCGCTCCAGGAACCTGTAACAGAAACAGAACTTACAACTCCATAATGTTTATCAAGATAGGTTTTGTTAACCGTAAATACCATATCTCCTTTCCAGGTGGAAGATGATCCATCTTTAAACTTCGTCTTCGTTTCATTAACTTTTATCACCATGGGCGAACCAGAGGCAGCGGTAATGGAGAGCGAGCCATCCAGTGTAACAGAGTCTTTCTCATAGCCTACGAAAGTGACGTTCTCCCATGATTTGAATCCAACCGAGTCGTTGTGGTAAATCACCAGGTATAGCGAATCAATTATTTTTCCTTTTCGTTGTGCAACCGAATCAGCACAAGTACCTGTACCAAAATCGATGACAATCGTTCCTGAATAGATGATGCTATCAGTATGTGTCGCGTCTAGTTTAATATTATTTGTGATGGTGGGTTTACAGCCATCGTCATTGCCTTCGCTCATTAGCCGGCCGCCCATTACTCCCTGGCTGGCAAAAGCATTTGCAGTTACACCAGCCACATCCTGCATAACTCCCATGATCTGGTTATTGTTTTGCGCACTGGTTAGCGACACTTGCGCTTTGTAAGCCGCGCTGCTGCTCCCCATTTCATTTTCATTTTGACATGCCCACATTGCAGTAAGCAGTATAACAAACCAGCCAACAACTTTTAGTGAATTCAACGTTTTTGTCATAACCAAGAAACTTTAAAAGGTTGCGAGTGATATGATTCATGCGAAAGGTAACGCAGAAAGAATCGATTATCAGACAAGGCTTGGATGAAATGAAAATACCTACGCCAAAGCGACAATCATAAGGCTTAAATGAACTAGCTATTATTCCATACAATCATCTGGCTGACAGGAACCGCAGAAAAAAAGAAAGGCATCACAACTCCAATCATTGACCGTTTGAAGAGGTAGTGGTTCAGTCATAGATTATCATTATCGCATGTGCTATATCGCTAGTATTTTTAATCATGACTTCGATAATGTTTCATCCAGAGAAAATCATTTCCGCTCAGCTTCCGGATCGGATTTTAATCAATGGAGTTTGGTCAGATTTGTTCACCAATCCATTGGAGCAATATTGGGTGTCCCGAAAAAAGAAGCGACCATCCTTTTGCACACGCTACAATTGCACACGCGGCTATGTGGCAAAGTGGGATATTCAAAACAACGAACTAATGCTGTTGAGCGTGGAGGGTTTTTACTATAAGCGTGACTTCCTGCTTAGAAAAAAGAAAGTTCCCTGCTCGATCAAGAGAATATTCCCACGCTCAAGTTACAACCCCGTGAAAGCAACCTGGTTCTCCGGAAAGCTGCGTATCCCGCAAGGCAAAATGACGCACTACGAGCATCACAACTACGACTCACGCTTTGA
>CAZNCO010000546.1:0-3622 GCA_964571345.1 uncultured Ohtaekwangia sp. | reverse complement strand
CTGTAATGGCAATGTTAGTAAAAGGTTTGCGCTCAGTCTTTTTATAAAGCTTGATAATAAACACTAATGAAATCATCGGGAAGAAGAGAAAATAATATTGATAGGGCAGCCTTCCTTCTTCAATAAAAAACGAGATAGCGTAAATAAAAAGCCCACACACAATGCCGAGAGCTTTCTGCGGTACCAAACCGTCCAAGCCAGCGAGTTTATAAAATTCTACCAGAGAAAAGAGGCAGATCAGAAAAAAAATTCCGAAGTAAGTCCACTCGCTGAAGACAACACAAAAAACAATTGCTGCGGAGCCCAACAAGCCGGTGAACACCCGCAAAGCAAGATTACTAAATTTACCCATGTTCTGTTTTTCTCTCAAAAAAACGTTTGTAATAAAATAACAGCGCAATCACCAAAAGAGTGAACCCAACGATAGCCGGCCATGGCGCTGCTTCCGGAGCCTCCACATCCATATCAGTAATATTCTGTCGACGCAGATAAAGCATAAGCACCGAGAAGCCATTGTTCACAAAATGGGCAAACATAGGCATCAATAAATTACCGCTCCAATAGTAGAGGTATCCAAACAGAGCACCCAACAGCATCCTTGGAACAAAGCCAAAAAACTGAAGATGAAATGCGCTAAACATGATTGCGGAGGTCCAGATGGCTACATGAATATTTTTAGAGGCACGATACAATTGCGGCTGTAGCATTCCACGAAAAACCAGCTCCTCGCCTATTGCCGGAAGAATGGCAATCACCACTATGCCGATAGCCAACTCACTGAGACCAGAAAACTCAGTAAGAAATTTGGTCACAGATTCGGCAAGGTCTTCGCGCTCACGTGCCCATTGCTCAAAGTCTTTTAGCGCATCTGGAAAAGTAAGGTGCGCATTCCAATCTATGAAAATAGAATTGGTAGCCATAAATGATATCACTGTTACCAAAATAACTACCAGGATATGCCCATATACTTTGCCCTCCGAAAACCAGCTCGCAAAACTTCTTCTTTCTACGCCCAACCATAAAAGCATTGGCAATACTGCCAGCCCGAGAAAAGTGGCTGATCCCTGCATTATATAAAAAGGGATTTTGATTGACTCTTTACCGATGGGGTTTTGTACTCCTGCAATCAGGTCCTCCGCGGATCCATCGAAAAAAGGAATTGCAACAAAGAATCCTACGAAAGGGCCAACCACCACGAACCCAATAGCCGCACCAAGTACCGTTAATACGGCCAGAATGAAAGGTGAAAGTCTTGTTTCCGTTGTCAAGTTATCCATCTCGGAGAAAAGGCTTAATTTTGCATGCGCAAACAACGGAGTTTTAATTGAATTAACCAACGTGGCTACTATCGGCAAAATAGAATTAGGCGATTTTCCACTCCTCCTCGCTCCTATGGAGGATGTGAGTGATCCTCCGTTTCGCGCTGTTTGCAAATCAGGCGGGGCTGACCTTATGTACACCGAATTCATTTCGTCAGAAGGTCTCATTCGCCACGCGGCCAAAAGCAAACAGAAGTTAGACATTTTTGAATACGAGCGCCCGATTGGTATCCAACTTTTCGGTGGCGACATTGGAAACATGGCCGAGTCGGCACGCATTGCTACGGAGGTGAATCCTGATTTGATAGATATTAATTACGGATGCCCAGTAAAAGCTGTGGCTTGTCGTGGAGCAGGTGCTGCCTTACTGCAGGATATTCCAAAAATGGTGAAGATGACCGAAGAAGTGGTGAAGGCAACTCACCTTCCGGTAACAGTAAAGACACGGCTCGGCTGGGACGATAGCACTAAGAACATTGTTGAAGTAGCGGAACGATTACAAGACATCGGTATACAGGCACTTACTGTTCATGGTCGCACCCGTGTGCAGATGTATAAAGGCTCTGCAGATTGGACATTGATTGGGAAGATCAAAGAAAATCCGCGTATGCATATTCCGGTTTTTGGGAATGGTGACATTGACTCTCCTGAAAAAGCATTGGAATACAAAAATCGTTATGGGGTGGATGGCGTAATGATCGGCAGGGCCGCAATAGGTTATCCGTGGATCTTCAATGAGATAAAGCATTTTATTGCAACCGGGCAAAAACTTACTCCACCCGACCTCAACGAACGTGTAAAGGCCGCTCGCCAGCATTTCGACTTTTCAATAAAATGGAAGGGTGATAAGCTAGGTGTTTTTGAAATGCGCAGGCATTATTCCAACTATTTCAAAGGTCTTCCCGACTTTAAGCCCTTTCGCACGCGCCTTGTCGAAGCACCGAACGCAACCTATGTACACGCCATCCTTGATGAAATTCTGGAATCATACTCATTTATTACCGCGTAAGTAATCTTGAGTTTTAGCTTCATTTTTCCAAAATACATAGGCTATATTTAGCTAACTATGAAAGCCCGTTGGCTTGGGTCATTTTTAATTTGTGTTTCCGCGGTAGGCTGGTCACAAAAGTCAGTTATTGACAGCTTAAAAGGTGTCCTGGCCAAAGCTCCTGCGGAAAAAAAAATCGAAGTACTTCAGGCAATCATTACTAAACTTTGGCTTAATCAACCCGATTCGGCCATGTTGTATGCAAGGGAAGCTGTAGAAATTTCTCAGAACCTTGACTCAAAATCGCGCGCCATTGCCATACGTCTTTTAGGAGGTGTTTATTACTATAAAGGACAATACGATTCCTCCATAAAATTCAGCTACAAGGCGCTGAAGTTCTCTGAGGAAACAAAAGACTCCACCCTTATCACAAGCTCCATGAATAATCTGGGGCTTGCTTTTTACAGTGTAGGAAGTTACCCGGAAGCGCTTGAATATTTACTGAAGGCCCTATATCTTAAAAACCGGATCAAGCAGGAATACGGGTTTACACAAACGCTAAACAATATTGGTCTCGTTTATAACGAACTAAAACAATACGATAAATCTAGGGATTACTTCAACAAAGCAATTGACCTGAGCGAAAAAACAAAAGATGATGACGCCCTTGTGTATTCATACAATAATCTTGGGTTCACGTATCTGAACCAAAAGAAAATTACCGAAGCGGAAAATTGCTTTATTAAAGCTGAAGAAATCGGAAAAAAAACAGACAATGCTGTTTGGGAGTCATCGACCTTTACCGGGCTTGGTGAAATAGCACTCGAACGAAAAGAATACAAAAAAGCATGGAGCTACTTTTCTAAATCATTACAACTTCGCAAAAGCATCAGCGAACTGAATGGTATAGCTGAGATTTATTCCTATTTCAGCACCATCCATGCCGAATCAGGAAGGACTGATTCGGCAAGATATTATTTGAAGGAAAGTCAGAAGATAGCTATACAAATCCGGGCACGTGATCTGGTACTTTCAAATTACCGCTCCTACGCAAGTTTATTTTCGAAATTGAAAAAGTTTGATAGCGCGTTCTATTATCAAACTAAATCCAACGCTCTTCGCGATAGCCTGTTTGACGAAAACCTGGCACGCAATATCAACGACATTCAATTGCAGATTCAAGATGAGGAGACACGGACGGCTCTGAAAGAGAAAGACAAAGAAATTTCCTCGCGTACAAATACAGCGTACTTGCTTGCTGTAATCACAATACTGTCGATTATCTCAATCATCGGAGCTTTCAGAAGTCTAAAGC
>CAZNCO010000545.1:0-3623 GCA_964571345.1 uncultured Ohtaekwangia sp. | reverse complement strand
TCCCTGTATTGGTGCTTATCTAAAGCACGAATCCACCGAACGGCATCAATGCCATCCTGATCAGGCATACGGATATCCATCAATACGAAATCAAATCTTTCATTCGATAATTTTTCAATAGCTTCCGTTCCGGTTGAAACACCTGTACTTCTTATTGAAAAAGAATCTAATACGTTTCTTACGAGAAACCGAACTGTTTCATCGTCATCTACGATAAGTGCTTTTAAATTTTCGTAATTCATAATTAGAAGGTGTATAGCAATATACAAAAAACAAATCAGTATTTGAGTCCGGGGCTACTTTCAAAATAGGGCAATTCAGGAATTTATTCAATCATCGATTTTGATTAGTCTTTAGTTTATCCTGTGTAAGACGATACATCAAAATAGCAGCACGTTGACTTTGCATTCGCAATGAATTCATGTTGGCCACTTCATTTATTGTATGGCCTCCACTACTCCCTAATCCAAGACCATCCATGGCCATATCTACGTAAGAAGCGGTAAAAGAAATGTCGGCAGCGCCTGCATCGCGCGGATTCACTGCAACTACGGATCCATAGCCCAGATCCCTGCTAACCTGGTCAAACATTTTCAATAATTGGTAATTGCCTTCTGTTGGAGCGAGTGGTGGGTAACCTTGATCAAAGATTATGTCGGCTGAAGTTGCCGGCAAATTCTTTGCTACAATTGACTTCATCGTTTCCTGCGTCTTCGCCAATTGCTCAGGAGATATAGCACGTATATCGCCTGTTACTACCACATTTTTTGAAACGATGTTACTCTTGCCATGAGCGCTGCCCCCATTCATTTTCTCATCGTGCTCTACGTCTGTTCCCCCGAGGATCATGCCTGGATTAAATGTGAGGTTTGGCTCTTTTGAAAGCGCTTCATAAAATTCGTGAAGAATTCTTGCGGCTTCATATATAGCGCCAGCGCCTATTTTCTCTGTAAATATTTGTGAGGAATGCGAAGGCACCCCACTCACATTCAATTGCCATCCCGATGAACTTCTTCGGGAAACAACGGCAGTCTTTGGATTACCCGATCCATCCTCAAAACCAATAGCAACGTCAGCAGCTTTGGCAGCCTCAATAAGATCGTGACGAGCCATTTCAAGGGGTCGGCCACTTAATTCCTCATCTCCCGTCATCACCACAATGATGCTCATGTCCTTTAATACACCGGCTTCTTGAAGCGCTGTCAGCGATTGAATGATTGCCACATCGCCTCCCTTCATATCACCCACACCCGGGCCCGAAGCAATAGAGTCATTCAACATACTGAATTGCTGAAAAGGACTAGATAATTCAAAAACAGTATCCAGATGACCAATCAACAAAAGTTTCTTCCCCTTGCCGGTGTGCTCTGCTACCAAGTGGCCTGCCCGGCCAAAAGGTTTTCCATCTACCCACCTGGTAGAAAAGCCGAGTGCATCCAACTTAGCTTTGAATATTTGACCCACTTTATAAACGCCCTCAAAATTCATCGAGCCACTGTTGATGTTTACCACTTGCTCCAAAAGCTTCACTGCTTCTGTGTGATGTGCACTTACGGAAGCTGAAATTTTTTTTTCTGTCTTGGTAAGCTGCGCGGTCACAAAAAATGGGATGACCAATGCTGAGGCAATCGAAAAGAGAAGACGCATATCAATAGTTTAGTTATAAAAGCAACGCAAAGAGAGTCAATGCAAAATTCGTTTGGCTATATCCGTTCTAATTTCACCGGATAAGTTTTGTTTGCATTCCATTGACAAACATAAATGTTCTTATCATTATCTATACAGACATCGTGGCAATGATTGAAGATAGGTTTGGATTGCACCATTAGCTGCAGTTCGCCATTCTGATACTTTGGCTCAGTGCCTCCTGGATTTGAAATTACTTTGTCCTTGCCATCAAGAATAGTGACAAACCCTGAATTATTTGTTTGCTCCAAATAGCGCAACCTGCTCCAGCATACTCCAGCATAAATATTTTCATCATTGATCACCGCTCGACACACAAACGCCCCCGGTAAGAATATGGTAGAGAGGTATTTTCCATCCAACGTAAATCGCTTAAAGGAATTGTGCCCGCGCGAAGTGCAAAGTAAAGTTATATTCTTCTTATCGCGCGCATCGATGCACACACCGTGGGCCGTGCTGAAATGTTCATCTTCGCTTCCAGGCCCGCCAAACTTTCGCATAAATTCACCTTTTGCGTTGAACTGCAAAATAAATTGCGAGCCATATCCATCGGCAACATAAATATCTCCATTTGGAGCTACCGCTGTTTCAGTGGGGCGATAAACCTGGTCGCTTGAATAAACATTGATCGTTTTTGGGTTAGGTAATTCTAGAATCGCTTTTCCATCCAAGGTTGTTTTTACAACCCGGCCCGTTTCGGGATCGCAAATAAAAAGAACTTCCTCTCCGCCCTCATCAAATAGGGTTAAACCATGTCCTCCCGGAAAATCATTACCCCACGTAGTAATCAATTTACCCGAGCGATCGTAGATAATAATATTGTTTTTCGTCTCATCTGTTACCATGATCAACCTGCCCTTCTTATCCATCACCATTTCATGGCAATTTTTTACAGGCGTCTTCGAGGGGTCAAGATTTCCCCAATTTTTATGAACACGGTAACGAAACTTGCCGTGCCCAATGATTTCTTCTTCTAGCATCGGTTTACTGATTATATTGAAAAGGGGCATTGCGAATGCAGCAGTTAAAACACTCTTTTTAATAAACTCTCTTCGGGATGTTTGATTTGGTTTCATACTGATTTATAGAATTAAGATCGCGATGAAAGTTATTCAGAAAAATATTCTTGTTAATAAGGTTTTATAAAAAGTTTTTTCTGATAAGGTCAATCAAGCTCGAAGCACCTTTCTTTCAAACCATCTTTCTACAATGCGGTTGATCGGAACAAACAAAATAGCAACGGCAAAATTTCCAAGCAGCACATAAATTGGAGTATTACCGGTAAGCTTATTCATAACCGGCTCCAACACCACCAGCATAAATTCAAAGAATAAAAGCGTGGTGATGAACAGAATATTTCCTAACACTTTTTGATTTACATTAAACTTCTTACTATACACTGTAAGCATCAATATGATCAACAAGAAAAAGAAAACCCCGCTAAACTGAATCTGTCTTTCGCGGTTGAGCGCGTCTTTCTCTTCTTTTTGCTTTTGAATTAAATAATTCTCCAGCTCCATACTTCCAAGATTTTGCAATCGCTCTACCGAAAAAATACTATCGCGCAGATTCGTGTACTTAAGCGAAATCTTAAATCCTTTCTTGTATTCACTGAGTTGATCACACACTGAATAAATCGCTTTGTATATTTTCAATTCTAGATCCATCGAGGATCCTTTATTTAAGTATAAAAGAGCGGAATCATATTTGACCAGCGCTTCCTTCAGATGATTCTGAGATTCTTCCAGGTTACCCAATTCAAAATAGTCGTAGGGCAAGTCATAAGCCTTGTCTTCTGAAAACTTCTCATCCAATTTAAGTCCTCTCTCAAGATGAAACCGGGCTGAATCAAATTGCCGACTGAGCATATAGGCTACCCCAAGGTTGTGATTGTAAAGCGCAAGCAAGTGAATGTCAGAGGCAGCCATGAATGGCAG
>CAZNCO010000544.1:0-3626 GCA_964571345.1 uncultured Ohtaekwangia sp. | reverse complement strand
TGGGTGGATTGAGTGTAGAGGAAATTGAAACCGTAACGGGGAAAGCAGAAGTAAAATTGAGTTCGTCCAATCCGCAGGCGCCCGGCCAATTGATCAGTCATTATGCACCCCGCAAGCCTTTGGTGGTCGGGAATATTGAGCAGCTTTTAAAACAATATGAAAGACAGAAGGTGGCTGTTCTTTCTTTCAAACAGCCGCTTATCGCTAAGAATATTGCAATGCAAATTGCTCTCTCCCCTACCGGGAATCTTGAAGAAGCCGCTCAAAATCTTTTTGCATCAATGCGCAAGTTAGATTCCAGCGAAGCTGAAATTATAATAGCAGAATTAGTTCCAGTTGTTGGATTAGGGAGAGCTATTAATGACAGGTTAGCCAGGGCACAAGGAAAGTAACAAAAATTGAAATTTTGCTTAACTTTCTTCACAAGCAAAAATTTCATGAAGCCAAGTCTATTTCCAGTCTGTTTAATAGTCTTTAGTTTAAACTTCTCTACTCTGTCGGCACAATCGGATCACCTATTGTGGTATAAACAACCCGCACAATATTTCGAAGAAACTCTTGTGTTGGGAAATGGAAAAACCGGGGCATCGATTTTCGGTGGAGTGAATTCGGATAAAATTTATCTCAACGATGCAACGCTGTGGTCGGGCGAGCCAGCGAGTGCCAACATGAACCCCGAGGCATATAAAAACCTTCCCGCCATTCGTGAAGCCCTGAGGAATGAAAACTACAAGCTAGCCGATTCACTCAACAAAAGCTTACAAGGAAAATTTTCTGAGTCTTATGCTCCGCTCGGCACACTTCTTCTGGAGGTTAAACATGACCAGGAAGCAAAAAATTACTATCGTGAATTGAACATTAGTGATGCCATCAGCAAAGTGAGCTACGAGGTGAATGGAGTAACCTTTACCCGGGAGTATTTCATTTCCAATCCCGACAAGGTGATGATCATTAAATTAACGAGTAGCAAAAAAGGCGCACTTGATTTTGATGTAAAATTAAAAAGTCTTTTACGTTTCAAAGTTGCAGGTGCAATGAACCCTTTGCAGATGAAAGGCTATGCCCCGATTCACGCGGAGCCAAGTTACCGAGGTAACATGCCAAATGCAGTAGTGTTTGAAGAAAATCGGGGCACAAGATTTACAGCTCTCGCGAAGATTAAAAACATGGATGGAACAATTACTAAGAGCGACAGCACATTTGGTGTAAAAAATGCAACCGAGGCAATTATCTATCTCTCCATCGCTACAAGCTTCAATGGGTTTGATAAAAATCCAGCTACGCAAGGATTAAATGATGGTGAGATTGCCGAAGAAAATTTGAATAGGGCTTTTTCAAAGTCATTCACTGAATTAAAGAAAGCTCATGTTCAGGATTATCAAACATTTTTCAATCGTGTAAACTTGAGCCTTGGAAAAAGCTCTACACCTAACTTACCAACAGATGAACGATTGAAGCGATATGCCGAGGGAGCTGAAGATAAAAATCTTGAAGTGCTTTATTTTCAATACGGAAGATATCTACTCATTAGCAGCTCACGAACGAAAGGCGTACCAGCCAACCTGCAAGGAATCTGGAATCCTTATATTCGTCCGCCCTGGAGCAGCAACTACACAATCAATATTAATACTGAAGAAAATTATTGGCTTGCCGAAAATACTAACTTGAGCGAGATGCATGAGTCGCTCTTGAGTTTTATTAAGAATATTGCAGAGACTGGAAAAATAACGGCCAAAACTTTTTACGGTGCCGAAGGTTGGGCCGCAGCGCACAACTCTGACATTTGGGCGATGAGTAACCCCGTAGGTGACTTCGGAAAAGGTGATCCGGTGTGGGCCAATTGGAATATGGGTGGAGCGTGGTTAAGCACTCACCTATATGAGCATTACATATACACACAAGATTTAGATTTCCTTAAAGAGGCTTATCCTCTTATGAAAGGTTCAGCACAGTTTTGTTTGAGCTGGCTGGTGGAAGACAAAAAGGGAAATCTTGTTACTTCGCCTTCTACTTCGCCCGAAAATATTTATGTCACACCTTCGGGCTATCGAGGGGCAACACTGTATGGGAGCACTGCCGACCTCGCCATGATTCGCGAAGTATTTGAGCAAACCATCAAGGCAGCAGCAATTCTAAAAACAGATGCTGACTTCGTACTGAAATTAAAAACAGCATTGGCAAAATTGTATCCCTATCAAGTAGGCAAAAAAGGAAACTTGCAAGAGTGGTATTTCGATTGGGAAGACAATGAACCTACGCATCGGCATCAATCACATCTTTTTGGTTTACATCCCGGGCATCAGATCACACCAGACAAGACTCCTGAGTTAGCACAAGCTTGTCGCAAAACACTGGAGCTACGCGGTGATGAAACTACAGGCTGGTCGAAAGGCTGGCGCATCAATCTTTGGGCACGACTGTGGGATGGCAATCATGCATACAAAATGTATCGTGAGCTTTTGAAATATGTGGAACCTGATGAGAAGAAGGTGAATTACCAAAGAGGCGGTGGCACTTATCCGAATTTGTTTGATGCTCATCCACCCTTTCAGATTGACGGAAATTTTGGAGGCGCTGCAGCCGTAGCAGAAATGCTCGTGCAATCAAACGAAGATGAAATACGATTACTGCCGGCATTGCCCGATGCCTGGGAAAGCGGCAAAGTAAAAGGCATCTGCGCACGTGGTGGATTTGAAATTGAAATGGAATGGAGCAATAACAAGTTGACGAAATTAGTTGTGTTGTCGAAGCAAGGAGGGAGCTCAACATTGAAATACAAAAACAAGCAACTACCTATTACGACAAAGACAGGTGAAAATAAAGTGATTGACTTAACTTTCATACGACCGTGATTAATCTGCAACTCTTACCCATTCAAGAAAAGATAGAAGATAATTCAATCTTTGAGGCAGATGCCGCATGTCACGAAGCACTTTTCATGACCATGACCTACTACAAAGTAATTGGCTTCGTGCCTCCATGGATTGGATACTTTGCTCAGCTTGATAATCAGTTTGTGGGAGCTGCCGGTTTTAAAGGAAGACCTAAGCAAGGAAAAATTGAAATTGCATACGGCACCTTCCCGCTTTATCAGCAAAAAGGAATAGGCACAGAAATATGCAGGCAACTTATTTTGCTTTCTTTACGTACAGATCCATCGATGCTCATCACAGCCAGAACACTTCCTGAAAACAACTTCTCTACAAAAATCCTAAAAAAGAATAACTTCAAATTTGCAGGAACGGTATGGGACGAAGATGATGGCGATGTGTGGGAGTGGCACTTCGAAAACGACCTATCAAAAAGAATATGAATATCAACTTAGACCAAAAGTTTTTAAAATTTAACGAGCATTGGCATCCATACATTATTGGAGAATTGAATGAGAACTTTGTAAAAATAGCTAAAGTAAAAGGAGAATTTGTGTGGCACAGTCATGCAGATGAAGACGAGTTATTTGTTGTGTTGGACGGGAAACTGATGGTAGACTTCCGCGACAAAACTGTTGCAGTGAAAGCAGGTGAAATACTAATCGTGCCCAAAGGTGTGGAGCACCGGCCATGGACCAAAAATGATGAGGAAGTAAAAATCATGCTGATTGAACCAAAAAGCACCAAACACACAGG
>CAZNCO010000543.1:0-3633 GCA_964571345.1 uncultured Ohtaekwangia sp. | reverse complement strand
ATATTATATGGATGGGCCGATCCTTCAAAAAGAATTCAAATCGTTTGTAGGCATGCATCCGATACCAATTGTACACGGGCTAACGGTAGGCGAGCTTGCACAAATGATCAATGGTGAAGGTTGGCTGGAAGGAAATAAAAAATGCGAACTGGAGGTAGTGACGATGAAGAACTACACGCACACCACAAAATATCATGTACCCGTAAAGCCATCGCCCAACTTGCCCAACGATCACGCCATTGCCATGTATCCCACCACATGTTTGTTTGAAGGCACAACTCTAAGCGTAGGCAGAGGAACTTATTTTCCCTTTGAAGTAGCCGGAAGCCCAGAACTAAAAGGTTATAAGTTTGAATTCACACCGGTATCCATTGAAGGTATGGCAAAAAATCCACCTCATGAAAACAAAGTATGTTATGGACTTGATCTGCGTAAAGCCAAGCCAACAGAGTATGTATCGTTAGCATATCTCATCGAGTTATATAAGGCTTTTCCCGATAAGGATAAATTTTTCAATAGTTACTTTAACATACTCGCAGGTAACAAGGATCTGAAAGAGCAGATCAAAAAGGGTATGAGCGAAAAGGAAATCCGCGCAACGTGGAAGACGGGATTGGATCAATATAAGGCGATGAGAAAGAAGTATTTATTGTATCCATAAACCAGATACCGGATACACGATCCTGGATGCTGAACAGCTCAAGTATCAAGTGCAATCTAATATCGAGTACCAAGCATCCAGCATCAAGTATTGAGCCCTATGACTAAGCAAGAAAAAGTCCACGACATACTCAACATCCTCGATCATTACTTCCCGAAGCCGGAAGTGCCGCTGCATCACAAAGATGCGTACACGTTGCTGATTTCCGTTTTACTATCAGCACAATGCACCGATGAGCGCGTAAACAAAACAACGCCCCACCTTTTCAAACTTGCTGATAATCCGTATGACATGATGAAATTTTCGGTAGAGGAGATTCGCGACATCATCAGGCCATGCGGACTTTCACCGATGAAGTCGAAAGGCATTGCAGGGCTTTCAAAAATACTGGTAGAGAAATACAACGGACAGGTGCCCAATACTTTTGAAGAACTGGAAGCACTGCCAGCTGTAGGACACAAGACTGCATCTGTGGTGATGACGCAATGGTTTGGAGTGCCCGCTTTTCCGGTAGATACCCACATTCATCGGCTTGCCTATCGTTGGGGATTAACCAATGGAAAGAGCGTAGAGCAAACAGAACGCGATTTAAAGCGTTTGATCCCCGAAGAGAAGTGGAACAAAGTTCATCTTCAGATTATTTATTTTGGCAGAGCCTATTGCCCCGCAAGAGGGCATGTGTGGAGTGATTGCCCTATCTGCAAAAAGTACATGAGAAAAGCTTTGAGAGATTAACCCCTCTCATTTTCCTTTCCGTTATGTCATTGTAGCTCACAGCTCTTTGTTGATTGCTTGATGCGTCTCTTCCAAATTTTAACTTCGCGCTAAAGCTACTAACACCTTTTACTATTTTTGCGCCATGACTGACTTACGAATCATCTTCATGGGCACACCTGAGTTTGCGGTGGCAAGCCTGGAGGCCCTGGTAGAAAATAAATTCAACGTAGTAGCTGTGATCACCGCGCCTGATAAACCCCAAGGACGTGGACAGAAGCTTACAGCATCTCCAGTGAAAGAATGCGCACTCAAACACAACATACCCGTGTTGCAGCCTACTAACTTAAAATCTCCTGAGTTCGTTGAAGAATTAAAAAGCTACCGTGCAAATCTCCAGGTTGTAGTAGCATTCCGGATGTTGCCCGAAGTAGTGTGGGCCATGCCTGCGATCGGTACATTCAACCTGCATGCTTCCCTCCTTCCCCAATACAGAGGTGCTGCGCCTATCAATTGGGCGATCATCAACGGAGAAAAAGAAACAGGTGTCACTACTTTCTTTTTGAAACATGAGATCGATACGGGCAGTATTATCTTCCAGGAGAAAGAAGCAATTTTTGAAGACGATGATGTGGGAAGTGTTTACGAACGGTTGATGAACAAAGGTGCTAAACTGGTTGTAAAAACGGTGAAGGCGATTGAAGAAGGGAATTATCCATCGCTTCCTCAAAATGAAAGTCAGACGATTAAGCATGCTCCGAAGATTTTCAAAGAGACCTGTGAAGTAAATTGGAACCAACCTTCCGAATCGGTTCGAAATTTTGTGCGTGGCCTAAGTCCCTACCCTGCGGCTTGGACAACTTTAAATGGAAAAGTTTTCAAACTCTTCAAAGTGAAAGCCGAAACTAACCGTGGACTGTCGACCGTGGACTGTGGACAAATTGATACCGACAACAAAACATTTTTGAAAGTAAAAACACAAGACGGCTGGATTTCGATTCTCGAATTTCAACCGGAAGGAAAGAAGCGAATGATGGTAGAGGAGTTTTTTAGAGGCAATAAGATTAATTGATTTGTTGATTCGGTAATTCGGTGATTGGCCATCGAATCACCCCATCACCGAATCAACACATCATCAAATCAAACTCACACTTTCACCAATTTCCACTTCCCACGTCTGAACAGTAGAATGCCCGCTACTGCGATGGCCGACTCTGCAATGGCGATGGCTGCATAAACTCCATCGGGACCAAGGTTCATCTGAATAGCTAACAAATAGGCAAGCGGAATCTGGAAGCACCAGAAGCCAAAGAAATTCAAATAGATAGGTGTGCGCGTGTCTCCAGCTCCATTAAAGGATTGTGTGATCACCATTCCATACCCATAAAACAAATAGCCAAAGGCAACGATCTGCAGGCAGCGAGTGCCATACCGGATTACCTCTGCATCATTGGTAAAGAAGCGAAGAATAGGTGCCGATATCAGCAGAAACAGAATCATCACAAAACCAAGGAACAACATATTGTAAAAACCTGTCTTCCACACCGACTTCTCAGCACGCTCCGGCTGCCCTGCGCCAAGATTTTGCCCCACCAGGGTAGCCGATGCATTTGCCATGCCCCACGAAGGAAGGATCGTAAATACAATAACACGAATGGCAATGGTATACCCTGCCATGGCTGAACTACCAAAGTGTGAAATGATACGCGCCAGGAAAACCCAGCTTGCCGATGAAATTAAAAACTGACCGGTGCTCCCGGCAGAAACTTTCAGCACCTGCAGAATAATACTCCAATCAATTTTAAAATTGGCCTTATCGAGTTTTACAATACTCTTGTTGGAGAATAAATAGTAAAGCTGAAATACAACTCCCAAGCCTCTGCCAATGTTGGTAGCGATAGCGGCTCCTTCCACCCCGAGCTGCGGAAACGGCCCCCACCCGAAAATCAGCAGTGGATCAAGTACCATGTTGAATATGTTGGCAAGCCACAAGGCACGCATGGCAATGGCGGCATTGCCCGCACCCCGAAAAATTCCGTTGATCAGAAACAACATCATAATGGTGATGTTTCCACCCAGCATCCAGAACGTAAAACCAGAACCTATCTCAACCACCGGCTGCGATGCGCCCATGAGTTGAAGCAGGTCCTTATAGAAAAACAAACCCGTTATTGAAATGGCGATCGAAGAAAATACACCCACTAGTATGGCCTGCACCGCAGCTACGGCTGCCCCCTCGTGATCCTTCTCGCCTACCC